>DATHOI010000947.1:0-8848 GCA_035485095.1 Polyangiaceae bacterium
CGAGGTACAGCACAGCGACCAGATCGGTCGGCGCCATGTAGTACGGCGAGAACAGGCGGGTCGCAAAAACCGCCGCGGCATAGGCCAAGCCGCCGAGAGCCAGTGCGTCCCAAATCGGATCGGGTAGCCGGCGCGCGCGCACGAGTAGGAGCATACGAGCCGAGAAAACAGCAACGTACAGACCTAGTAGCGAATCGACGCGCAGGTAAGCCGCGAGTAAGGCCAGCGGACCGCGGCTCGTATTGCGCACTTTGTCGACGTACCCCGAGCCGCCGCGTGGCAGGAGCGCCAGCGCGAGCAAGACCACGAACACCAAAACCAGCGCGAGCACCGCGAGGTCGAGCGAATGAGTTTCGACGACACGCCGAATGCGCGCCTTGGTTTCGTTGCAGCGCTCCTCCAGCCACCCGATGGCCAAGCGGGCAGCGGCGAACGCCGAGATCAACAAGAAGACGGGCTCTTTGAAGTACAGCGCGCCTTGCGCAGCGACCAAAGCGCAGATGAAGAAGAACGGTGAGCCGCGCCTAGAATAGGCTTGCACTGCGCACAAAAAAACCGCGAGCAGCACGAGCACATTTCGCTCTGGGTAAATCAGACCGGTGAACGAGATCAGGAAACTGGGAGTCACCAAAAGGAGACTCATAAGCCCCAGGCGCGCCGGCACACGCAGCTCGCGTAGCGCGAAAAAAACGGCTAGCAGAAGCAACCCGAGCTCCGCCATCGCGAACAGGTGGTAGCCGGTCGGCGAGCGCGTGATCAGCCGGAGCAGGTTGAACTCTTGGTGGCCGAGCGGAAAGTAACGCCCCTCGGCGGGCCAGATTGGCGGCTTGTGCCCTCTCCCACGCACGGAAAATAGCGTAAAGATCGAGTCGTCATAGCCCGCGAAGTCCTCGCCGAAGAGCGTCAGGAATACGTAGCCTGCGAAGACAACGAGAAACGCGCCGAGAAGCGGCCGGTCCCGGCGTGCGAGTGGGCACGACAGCTCGTCCCGCACGCCTTGCCAAAAGCCAACCCCTCGTTCGCGCTTCGATAGCCAAAAGCCCACGAAGATGGCGACGAGCAAGACACTGCACCAGATGAGCTTGAAGTGCTCGGTCTGGAGTGACGCAATTTTTGAAAGCAGATTCATGTGAGGACCGGCGCGAGCCAGCGGCTCCGATTCAGGAGCGCGGTCAGCAGTAAGGTCAGAGTGAACACGACGGGCGTGGCGAGATCAGCACCGAACGGCAGGCGGGCGGCAATGCTGGCCACCGGATTGACGAAGATAGGATGAAGGACATAGATGCCGAGCGTGTATTTCGCTAGCTGAGGCAGGCGCGTGCCGTGGCCCAAGCGAGGTCGCGCGAGCGCAATCAGCAGCGCGCCGAGTCCGAACAGCCAGGTGCTGAAAACCCAGCTCGTTTCCCGCGGCGTGCCAAAGTAGTGAGTGACACCCCACAGTTCGACGATGCTCAGCGCGGCGGCCAAGCCCGTGATCAGCAACGCCACCCGGAACGACGGAACACGCCACGCGCCAGATCCGAGCTTCCAGCCTGCGACGACGGGGAGCAGCGCGAAATGAAGACCCAATACTCGCGGCGGCGGCGCGCCAAACAGTGCTTGCCAACACGGCGTGTAGACGGACGAAAATACCCCCCAAACATAGAGCACGACGGCCAACGGCAAGATGACGCTCGCTAAGCCCAAGCGTCGTGCCAAGCCGACCAGGACGTAGGCCGATGCCAAGGCCGAAATGAACCAAAGGTGGTACGCGCTCCCGCCGAACGTTTCGTAGAACGGAGCGGCAACCCAAGCTCGAGCGTAAGTCGACACGCTGTGCTCGACCATGCCGAGCGGCCCGAAGCGAAGCACTTCCTTGTGCCAATCCAGAGGAATGATCACGAACACGAGCGACCAGAACAGAAAGATCCAAAGAAGTCGTTTGACGCGCTTCTCGATCACCGCGTAGCCGCTCTCTTCTTTGAGTTGCGATCGGCCCAGAAAGTAGCCACCCGACGCAAAGAAGAACGGCACCGAGAATCGATACAACTGCGCGCCGATCGTACTCAGGACTCCGAGGCCGAGGCAGTGCAGAAGAGTCGGCAAGGGCGGATTGGTATGAATGCCGACGACCGCGAATGCCGACAGCACACGCAGCGTATCGATGCCGATCAGGCGAGTGTCCTCGGGAGCGACATTCCTCCCGTCAATCAGTCGTGGCAGCTCCCCCTCGGCCGCACGCTCCATGCTCAGCTCGCTCGAAATCGCGACGTCAACGCCTTGACTACTGCTTGCGCGGCGCCCGCGACTGCTTTGGGTTTCTCGAAATCCAGATTGAACGGACCGAGCGCGTCACTTTGGAACTTCCAAAACCGCTCGCCCGGTCGGCGTAGCCAATTCTTACCGAGATACCGGTAGTACTCGTCCGTGATTTCCGCGTGGACCTTGGCAAATTCTTGGTCCGAGAAGACCTGCCGCCCAAAGTGCTCGACGGCAATATACAGGAACACCTTCATCGGGTCGAAGTTGCGCACCACGGACATCACCGACTCGTTGTCCACGCGGGTGAAGCTCAAGATTTGGTGCACGAAGCCCAGGTCGTGCTCGAGCAGAATCTCGAATGCCGCCTCCGTGTCGTCCATGTACGGGATGTCCCGATAGAAAGGGCGGCGCGCGCGCACCAAATCAGCGCGGTACAGCACCGTGGTTGGCGAGCCGAGGAACGACCGGCGCTGTCGTAACATCTCGCAACACGCCTCGCGACCGGGCAACGTCGACACGTGAAAATCGATGCCTGCGCCGTCCAGGTAACCGCCGAACAAGTAGTAGGAGCTGACGATGCCGACTTTAGGCTCGCGCTCCGCGAGCTCGACCATCTTCGAGATGCAATCTGGAAAAATTACGTCGTCGGCCTGGGCGAACTTGACGTACTTGCTTGCGTCGGCAATGTGCTCGAGCGCGCCATTGTAGTTCGCGACCTGCGAAACGAACTCCGGGTTGTCGATCACGCGAATTCGCGCGTCTTTCGCGGCATACTTCAGAGCGATGTCTCGTGAGCCGTCGCGACTCTGATTGTTGACCAAGAGACATTCGAAGTTCGAATATTTCTGAGCCAACACGCTCTCGATGGCCTCGGCTAAGTAGTCGGCCGTGTTGTAGAAAGGCGTGATGACGCTGACCAGCGGCTCTTCGGACGTCATCGGACCTCGGCACCCCGCGGGGCTGGTGCGGCAGCGAATTTTGTCGCGCGGCGCGCAAATCCCAGACGACCGGCGCCAAAGCGCTCCCACGCAGCGGTTGGCGGCCCCGAATTCGAGAGGGCAATACTCACGAACGCGCGCCAGGTCATGGTTCGGCCGGACCTTAGTGCAAGGCTTTCGGTCACACAACCGCGGCTCGAGTTTGCGCAGGCGTGTTGCGTTTCGTGGACGCTGGACCTTAGAATTCTGCGCATGGCGCATGTAGTCGGCGGGCCAGTGAGGATTCGGGTGGAGCTCCGTGGGTAGTCCGACGCTTTCGATCGTCGTTCCAACGCGCAATCGCCCCGATCATGCCAGCGCTTGTGCTCTCTCGATTCTCAAGAGCGATCGCTTTCGAGAGCTCGTCTTCGTAGACCAGAGCGACGGACCGGAGACGACCGACGCGCTAGCGGCGCTGAACGAGCCGCGCTTGCGCAGCGTGCGGAGTCCACTGCGCGGCGCGACCAACGCCCGCAACACTGGCATCGACGCGTGCACGGGCGAGCTCATCGCTTTCACCGACGATGATTGCCGCGTCAATCACGATTGGGTCGACGGGATTCTGAACATCTTCACCACCGATCCGAAAGCCGCGATCATCTGCGGTCGGGTGCGCGCACCCACGTCGCTGAAGGAGCAAGGCTTCGTCACCGAGTTCGAGCCCGAGGTGCGTGAATGGGTCGGGCGCTTCCCACCGCCCGACCGCGATTGGGGACTGACCGCCAATTTCGCGGTGCGACGCGCGGTGTTCGACGACATCGGCCGATTCGATGCGCTGCTCGGCGTCGGCGCGCCTTTGCTCGCCGGCGAGGAGCCTGATTTTTTGATTCGCGCGCTCACACGCGGTTACAAAGTCGTCAACGCACGCGAGGTCGAGGTGGAGCACCTCGGGCTGCGCAACCACGGCGAGCAGTCGAGCCAATTGTGGCGCGCTTACGGCGCGGGCACGGCCGCTGCGCTCATGAAGCACGTCCGTCTCGGGGACCGTGCAGCCGCCATGCTGTGCCTCAAGCACCTCGAGCTGATGGCCGGCGGGATCTACAACAACCTCCGTGACGGCAAGCGACCGATTGGCGTCGCCTATACGGTGGCCTTCTTTTCGGGCGCGCTAAGCTCACTCAAATTCCGAGTGAACGCCAAGGACCGCTTGTACGAGCGCCGCTGACTCGCCGTTCGCTCACGGGGAGACGAGCGTCGTGACGCTCGTCGCGGGCAGCGTGATGGCGAACGTATCGTTGGCCACGGGGATCGCCGTCTTCGTGGCGAGGTTGTCGGTTGCAGAGGTGACCCAGGGCGTGAGTTGGGCGGGCACGCCGCCTTTCAGGCCCAGCGTGAATTGGTTGTCCGTGCTGTTCTCGTTGATGATCACGACAACGATTTGGCCGTTGGGCGCCTGAAACGCCGTCATGTCCAGACCCGTTGGAACAGTGCCACTCACCGTCACGCGCGAAAAACCAGGCCGGACGAAACGCGAGTAGTTGCCGAAGGTGAAGGCCAGCTTCGGCGGTGGATTCGTGCCGCCGATCAGGCCCTGAGTGGCATTGTAGTTGTCGAACCACCACCAATGGAACGCGTTGACGCTGGCGGTCGTGAGATTGTCGTGAATGCGCTTTGCACCCCAGATGCCCATAGTCATCGTCGCGTCCCAGGGTTGGTTGACAAAGCTGACCTCGGTTTCCCAGAGTCGCTTTCCGCTTGGCACGGTGGTGGCTTGTGCGGCGTACTGGTAGTCGTGTGCCGCTAGAATGTCGGTTTGCGCGAGCGCGGTTGCGTCGCCCTCGATGGCACTGAAGTAACCCGTCGCGCAGCTCCAGCATTCCGACTCGGGGGCGATGAGCTTGACCGGGGGATTGAGCGCGTGAAGCTTTGGGCCGAGCACTTTCGTGAAGTTGGCCATGTCAGCGGGGGCGTAGAGGCACATGTTCCACTTGCCCTGAGTATCGTAATCCGGCTCATTTTGCGCCGATACCGCGTAAATACCGATGCCTGCCGACTTCGCGCTGTTCACGAAGGTCGTCGCGAGCACGCTGGCCCACGCGTCGTACGAGCTCGTGTTGAGACTTCCGGTCGTGACGTTGCCCGTGGTCTTGAACGACGCGGTCGGTGACCAAGGCGCGCCCCAAACCAAGATCTTCGGGTTCACCGCCAATGCCTTCGTCACGCTCGGCCAAGTCGTGGACGGCACGGTTCCGTCGGGCAAAATGCCGACCCGAATCAAGGTGATGCCAATGCCGGGGTACGTTCCACCAGCGAACGAAACGTTGTTGTCAGTCGAGAACAAGAATTGCGCCGACGCGGCTGTCGCGACGAACGGAACGTCGTACGCAATCGCCGCACCGAAGCCGTCAATCGACTGTAATTTAGTGGCAAGCTCGAGGCACGGGCCCCCACCGGCGGGGCAGGCCGCACTGGTGTCGACGATTGGGCTCATGACGATGGGCGCACCGCCACCTGCGCCGGCAACGCCTCCAGCGCCGCCGGCCGTACCGAGTGGCGCACCGCCACTCCCCACTGCCGTCGCCCCGGCAGCGGAACCGCTCGCGCCCCCAGCCGCAACACCGGTATCGCCACCGGACGCGCCCGCGACTCCGCTATTCGCGCCGCTAGCACCGCTGGCGCCTGCGGAATCGGCGCTACGCGCCGAGCTCATCCCGGACGAGCACGCACTCAGAGACAAATAGGCGGGAGCTGCCAGACAGCAAGCAAAGCTCAAGCTTAGGAATGCCCTCGATTGGTTCATCGTGGGCCAAGGCTAGCATTCGCGTGAGCGGCGCCAACTCGGCTAGCAATTGTGGGTCAATATCGCTAACCGTGCCGCTCGCCACGCCAGCCTCACCTCTTGCCCGCGCTCGGCCAGGTCAGTATGCTTTTTTTATGAGCGAACCGCGCTGCCGCTTCTGCGAAAACCCCCTTGTAGACACGGTAGTCGATCTCGGCATGTCGCCGTTGTGCGAGAGCTACCTGCCGAGCGCCAAGTTGGACAGCGCGGAGTCCTTTTATCCGCTGCACGTTCGGGTATGCCGCGAGTGTTACCTGGTGCAAGTCGGGGAGTACGTGCGCGCCGAGGAAATTTTTGGCGAATACGCCTATTTTTCCTCGTTCTCCACGACCTGGCTCAAGCACGCGGAAGAGTACGTCTCGATGATCAGCCGGCGCTTGGCACTCGATTCGAAGAGCTTCGTGATCGAGTTCGCCAGCAATGACGGCTACTTGTTGCAGTACTTCGTCAAGAGCGGCATCCCGTGCCTGGGCATCGAGCCCGCAGCGAACGTAGCGAAGGCAGCGGTCGAGAAAGGTGTCCAGACCGAGGTTGCGTTCTTCGATCGGGAGCTCGGTCGAAAGCTCAAAGCGAGCGGACGTCAGGCAGACCTAGTGCTCGGCAACAACGTTCTCGCACAAGTGCCCGACGTAAACTCGTTCGTCGCGGGTGTGCCGGAAGCGCTCAAGCCGGGTGGCACCGCGACCTTCGAGTTCCCACACCTGATGCGCCTGTTCGAAGGCAATCAGTTCGACACCATTTACCACGAGCACTATTCGTATTTCTCGTTGCTGACCGTGGAGAAAATTTTCGCTCGTCACGGTCTGACGGTGTTCGACGTGGAGGAGCTCTGGACGCATGGCGGTTCGCTTCGTATCTACGTGCGTCACGCCAACGACGACAGCCGCCCGATCTCGGCAGATTTACTCTCGCTGCGCGAACGCGAGGAAAAAGCAGGCTATCGCCAGATCGAAACCTACACCCGCTTCGAAGAGCAGGTTCGCGAGACGAAACGCAAGTTGCTCGAGCTCTTGATCGCCGCCAAACGCGAGGGCAAGCGTATCGTCGGCTACGGGGCTCCAGGCAAGGGCAACACCTTGCTCAACTATTGCGGCATTCGCGGTGATTTTCTGGAGTTCACCGTCGACCGCAACCCGTACAAGCAGGGCAAATTCCTGCCCGGCACGCACATCCCCATTTTGCACCCGTCGAAGCTCGAGGAAGCGCGCCCGGACTACATCTTCATCCTGCCCTGGAATTTCAAGGACGAGATCCTGGCGCAACTGTCACACGCGCGCGACTGGGGAGCGAAATTCATCGTGCCCATTCCCGAAGCAACGGTCGTGTGATGCTGCCCGTGCTGCTAGGAGCGGGCGCTACGGCACCGCTCAAGATCTTGTGCTTAGGCGCACACAGTGACGACATCGAAATCGGCTGCGGCGGAACGATACTGCGTCTGCTCGCAGAGCGACCCGGTTCGTCCGTCGAATGGGTGGTATTTTCTGCAACGCCCGAACGCGAGCTCGAGGCACGCGCGAGCGCCGCTGATTTTCTGCGGGACGCTGCGACCCAAAACGTGACGGTCAAGAAATTTCGCGAGAGCTATTTCCCGTACATCGCCGCCGAGATCAAAGAGTTCTTCGAAACGTTGAAGACGACGACGCCCGACATCGTCTTCTGCCACCACCGTCACGATCTGCATCAAGATCATCGCCTGATCGCCGAGCTGACGTGGAACACATTTAGAAACCACCTCGTCTTGGAATACGAAATCGCCAAATACGAGGGTGATCTGGGCATACCGAACGTGTTCGTTCCGGTGTCGCGTGCCACTGCACAGCGCAAGGTCGAACTGTTGCTGCGCCATTTCGCGACACAGTCGCAGCGGGCTTGGTTTCACGCCGACACATTCAACGGTCTGATGAGTATTCGGGGTGTGGAGTGCAATGCAGCCGAGGGTCGCGCGGAAGCCTTTCACGCTCGCAAAGTAACCGTCTGAGCAAAGAGAAAAGTACCCGCGACGAGCAGCGCCCGAGTTGTGCGCACTGCCTCGAGCTGATAGAACCGCGCCCGGTAGGGTAGAAGATGAAAGTACTGGTCACCGGTCATCGCGGCTACATCGGGGTGGAAATGGTCACGCAGCTCCGCAGCGCTGGCCACGACGTGTCAGGGCTCGACACGGGCTACTACGACGAATGTGATTTCCGTGCGCCTCCGGATGACGTTCCGAACTTGAACGTCGATTTGCGAGACATCACGGCCGCACCGCTGCGCGGCTTCGACGCGGTGATTCACCTAGCGGCGCTCTCCAACGACCCGCTCGGGAACGTGAACCCGGAACTGACCTACGACATCAATCTGCATGCTTCCGTGAAGCTCGCGCGCGCGGCCAAAGAAGCGGGCGTGCGCCGGTTCCTGTTCTCTTCGTCTTGCAGCTTGTACGGCGCTGGCGGTGATGGCTTTCTGGATGAGAACGCGGCCTTCAACCCAGTGACCGCCTACGGCGAATCCAAAGTGCGGGTCGAGCAAGAAGCAGCCAGCCTCGCGGACGACCAATTCTCACCGGTCTATCTCCGCAACGCGACGGCGTATGGCATCTCGCGGCGCTTGCGCGCGGACATCGTCGTCAACAACCTAGTCGGCCACGCGCTGACGACCGGCAAAGTGCTGCTCCAGAGCGACGGCACGCCCTGGCGACCGCTCGTGCACATCCGCGACATCATCCACGCCTTCGAGACCATGCTCACGGCGCCTCGTGACGTGATCCACAATCAGGCGTTCAATGTGGGTCGGACCAGCGAAAATTATCAGATCCGAGACGTCGCCAACATGGTTGCGGAGGTCGTACCCAATTGCCAGGTGACATTCGCAG
>DATHOI010000948.1:0-7642 GCA_035485095.1 Polyangiaceae bacterium
GTCGAGGATCAGTTCGGTGGTGCTCGACGCGCGGATGCCGAGCTTGTCTTCCTTCTTACCCACCGAAAAGCCGGCAAAGCCCCTTTCCACGAGGAATGCGCTGATGCCCTTGTAGCCTTTGTCCGGATCGAGATTGGCGAACACGATGAACAGCGAGCTCTCGTGCGCGTTGGTGATCCAAAGCTTCCGTCCGTTCAACACGTAGCGATCTCCGCGCTTCTCGGCGCGCGCTTTGAGCGCGAAGGCATCCGACCCGGAGCTGGCCTCGCTCAGCGCGTAGGAACCGACCCACTCGCTGGCGAGCTTCGGGCAATAGCGCGCTTTCTGCGCCCCCGTTCCCCAGCGCAAGAGCGCGTTTTCTACGAGTGTGTTCTGCACGTCGACCAACACCGCAAGGCTCGGGTCGACACGCGCCAACGCTTGGACAGCGAGTATTGCAGTGAAGAAGCTGCTGCCCCCGCCACCGTACTCCGTGGGGATTTCCACGCCCATGACGCCGAGCTCGAATAGCTCGCGGACCAGCGTCGGGTCGAGGTGTGCGGATTCGTCCATTTCGCGGACCCTCGGCGCGATGCGATCCCGCGCGAAGGCGAGCACCGTATCGAAGAAGAGTCGCTCTTCGTCCCGAAGATCCGTGAGTGCGGTCATTCCGCGAGCTAAAATGCCCGGTCGCCGGCAGCGCCGCAACTGGTACACTGCCGCGGGCATGGCAGGTAACAGCTTTGGTCAGGCGTTCCGGATCACCACCGCGGGTGAATCTCACGGTCCTGGGAACGTCGTTATCATCGATGGCTGCCCTGCGGGTCTGCCGCTTTCGGTGGAGGATCTGCTGATCGACTTGAATCGTCGGCGCCCCGGTCAGAGTCATTTGGTCACTCAGCGCCAGGAAACGGACGCGCCGGAAATTTTGGCCGGCGTCTTCGAGGGGCGCACGACGGGCACGAGTCTCGCGATTCTGATCCGCAACGAGGATCAACGCAGCCGCGACTATGCGGACATCAAGGACAAGTACCGACCGGGCCACGCCGATTACACCTACGACGCGAAGTACGGTTTTCGCGACTACCGGGGAGGCGGTCGCTCGAGCGCGCGCGAGACGGTGGCGCGCGTGGCCGCCGGTGTCGTGGCGAAGAAGCTGATCGCCGAAGCCTTCGGCGGCACGGTGGTCGGCTACGTGAAGCAGGTTGGCATGGTCGTCGCGCGCGTTGACGAACCGGAGCGGGTCACGCTGGCCGAGGTTGAAACGTTCCCTGACGGCACGCCCAATATCGTGCGCTGTCCCGACGTCCAACGCGCCCGCGAGATGATCGAGCTCATCGAGCACGTGCGCAAGGACCAAGACTCGATCGGCGGAGTGAGTGAGGTCGTTGCCAGTCATGTGCCGGCGGGCCTCGGTGAGCCCGTGTTCGACAAGCTCAAGGCCGACATTGCCAAGGCGCTCTTCAGCCTGCCTGCCGTGGTCGGTGTCGAGTATGGCTCTGGCTTTGCCAGCGCGACTCAGCGTGGCAGCGAGCACAATGACGAGTTTTTCTCGGCGGAGAGCGGCACCGGCGTGCGCAGCATCCAAACTCGCACCAATCGCCACGGCGGCATGCTCGGTGGGATATCCTCCGGTATGCCGATCGTGGTGCGTGCAGCAATCAAGCCGACGAGCAGCTTGTCGCGAGAGCAAAAAACCGTGACGACCGAAGGTGACGAAGCGACCATTCGCACCAAGGGTCGACACGACCCTTGTCTCTTGCCGCGCTTCGTACCAATTGGAGAGGCAATGCTGGCGATCGTGCTCGCCGACCACTATTTGCGATTTCGAGGCCAGCGCTCGGCCTGAGGAAGTTCATGGAAAGCGACGTTTTTTCTGGCACTTTTGCGCTAGTCACGGGTGCATCATCCGGTTTGGGAGAAGAGTTCGCGAGGCAGCTCGCTCACCGTGGGTGCAACCTGGTGCTCACCGGTCGTTCGCGCGAGAAGTTGGAGACGCTCGCGTCCGATCTGGCTCGCATCAACGGCGTAGCAACGCGCGTCGTCACTGCCGACCTCGCCCAGCCAGGTGGCGCTGAGCAGTTGGCGCTGATTGTCGATGATCTCGGCGTGACGATTGATCATCTGATCAACAACGCTGGCTTTGGTGCCGCCGGTGCTTTCGCGGAGAGCGAGGCCGCGCGGCAAGCTGGCATGGTGCGCGTGAATGTGGAGTCGGTGGTCTGCCTTTCGCGCCACTTTTTGCCCGGTATGGTGAGCCGTAATCGCGGCGGGATTATCAATATCGGCTCGACCGCTGCCTATCAGCCGACCCCGTACATGGCCACTTACGGCGCGAGCAAAGCCTTCGTCGTGAGCTTCTCCGCGGCGCTCTCGTCCGAGCTCGAGAAGACGGACGTGCGCGTGCTGGCGTGCTGTCCCGGCTTCGTGCCGACCGGCTTTCAGTCGGCCGCGGGCATGCCGGACGGCAGCGTGCTCAAGCTCGCCAAGCTCGAGCCGAACGCGGTCGTGCAAAGCACGCTCGAAGCCTATGCCTCGGGTCGCGTGGTGTACGTGCCGGGCAAAGTGAACTCCGTGCAGACGACCTTGTCGAAGATGCTGCCGCGCGCAGTCGTCGTGCGCGCCGCGCGCTACACGATGCGGAAATTGAGCCGCGCCTAGCGAAGCTCGTTCACGCCTCTCAGGCTTGGTCTTTCATGCATTTGGCGAGCTCGCTGAGCATGCGATCGGCCAAAATGAGCCCGTCGCTGAGCGACTCCTGCTCGCCTGCACGCCGCGTCAGGCGACCGTCCGGGCTGATTCGATAGAGCGACTTCTTTTGGGCGACCAGCGCGCTGATCTTTTGGGGATCGAGGGGCGTGTCCGGAAGCAAATGTAAGGTGGCAGATTTTGCCGTTGCTTCGCAGCCCACGGCGCGCAGTCGGCGCAGCTCGGTCTTCAGCCGCATCAGCTCGACCAAGCGTCGAGCTGCGAGTGGCGGAGCTCCGAACCGGTCCTCCATTTCGTGCGCCAGGTCGTTGACCTCGGCCTCGTCGACGGCGCTCGACAGGCGTTTGTAGAGCGAGAGCCGTACCCCGACCTCGGCGATATAGTCCTCCGGTAGCAGCGCCTCGACGTCGAAGCTCAGGTCGGGGTCGACGTCATGAGTCACGGTCTCTCCGCGCAGCTCGTGCGTCGCGTCTTCGAGCATCTTGCAAAAGAGCTCGAAACCGACGCTCTCCACGAAGCCGCTTTGCTCGGCGCCTAGTAAATCTCCGGCGCCGCGCAGCTCCATATCGAGCGTTGCGATGTGGAAGCCGGAGCCGAGCTCGGTGTAGCGCTCGAGCGCTTCGATGCGCGAACGCGCCTCGTCGCTCAACTGGCTTGCTGGCGGCACGATCAAATAAGCGTACGCGCGTTCGTTGGCGCGCCCGACCCGACCGCGCAATTGGTAGAGCTGGGACAGGCCGAACAGGTCCGCGCGGTCGACGATGATGGTATTGGCGCGCGGAATGTCGAGGCCGCTTTCGATGATCGCGGTGGCGACGAGTACGTCGTATTCGCCTTGCACGAAGTCGAGCATCGTCTGTTCGAGCGCGCTCTCGCTCATTTGACCGTGACCGACTACGACTCGCGCGGTCGGCAACAAGGATTTGATCCGCTCCGCTCGCTCGTAGATGCCATCGACGCGATTGTAGACGTAGAAAACCTGACCACCGCGACCGAGTTCGCGCAAGATGGCCTCCTTCACGAGTCCGGGGTCGAACTGCGACACGACGGTTCGAATCGCGCGCCGGTCGACGGGCGGCGTGGTGATGATGGACATGTCGCGCAGGCCGCCGACGGCGAGCTGTAACGTGCGTGGGATGGGCGTCGCGCTGAGAGTCAACACGTCGACCGACATGCGCATTTGCTTGATGCGTTCTTTGTGCGTCACCCCGGAGCGTTGCTCCTCGTCGACGACCAAGAGTCCCAAGCGCTTGAAGTGCACGTCCTTCGAGAGCAACCGATGCGTGCCGATCACGACGTCGACGCTGCCTTCCTTCAACCCTTTCAGCGTGTTCTGTTGCTCGGCCTTCGATTCGAAGCGGCTCAGCGCGCGCACCGTCAATGGGTAGCCGCCGAAACGGGCCGAAAACGTGTTGAAATGCTGCTGCGCGAGCACGGTCGTCGGACACAGGAGTGCGACTTGGCGGCCGGCCATGGCGTTGTAGAACGCCGCGCGCAATGCGACCTCGGTCTTGCCGAAGCCCACGTCGCCGCACACCAGTCGGTCCATGACCTTGTCGCTTTGAATGTCGCGCAAGACCTCGGCGATCGCGGCGGCTTGATCGCGTGTCTCTTCGAACGGAAAGCTGGCCTCGAAAGCTTGGTATTCGTCGTCGGGTGGGTCGAGAGGATCTTTTTTCAGCGCGGCGCGTTCGGCGTAGAGTTTGAGGAGCTCGTCGGCCATTTGCCGCACGCGACGTTCGACACGCGCTTTGGTCTTGCTGAAGGTCTGTCCGCCGAGACGATCCAGCTTTGGCGCGGTGTCGCCGCCCGCGTACTTCTCGATCTGATTGAGCCGATAAACGGGCAGAAATAGCTTGTCGCCGCCCGCGTACTCGACGACCAAGAGGTCCACGTGGAGCGTGCCGATCGCGCGCCGCTCGAGCCCGAGGTATTTGCCGACGCCATGATCGACATGCACGACGAAGTCCCCGACTGCGAGCGCTCGCAGATCTTGCAACATCGCACGGGCTGAACGCTTCTTCTCGGCTGGTCGGTGCGCGCGCGGACCGAAGATCTCCTCCTCGGTGATGAGCACGAAGCCCTCAGTCGGCGCGAGCACGCCGCGAGTGAGTGAAGTCGTGACGATGCGGACCTGACTTACGCTGCTCGAGTCGGTTCCAGCGTGCCAAACGCTGACCGACACCCCGCGATGCGAGAGCAACGCGGCCAAACGCTCCGCTTGCGTCTCCGTGCGCGCGCTGATCACGACCTGTAGGCCGGCGTCGCGATATGCGCGAACTCGCTCCAGGAGAGGCTCGAGCGCGCCTTGCTTGCCATGCTCGGTCCGAGCACTCTTTACGGCGCGCGCGAGATCCGACAGGTCCGAAAATGCAAGACTCGCCGCGTCGGGCGCCGCACTCTCCAGGTTGTCGAGCACGCTGGCTGTCACTGGACCCGCAACCGCCGTGCGGTGCAGCGCGGAAATCGTGTGCGTTGCGAGCCGCTGGTCGAGCTCGCTCTCCGTCAGATACAAGGCGCTCGCCGGAAAGTGCGGCGCGCCGTGGCGCGCGGCCTCACCGGCTAGTCCTCGCTCGAGCTCAGCGCGGATCGCGCGCACCACCGCGCCCGGGTCATCGACGATGAATACCGCCTCGGGCGCCAAGTAGTCGAAGATAGTTTCGAGCTCGAAAAATGCGGGCAAAAAGCCGTCGCTGCCGAAGAACGCGCGTCCCGTGGCGAGGTCATCGACCAAGCTGCGCGTCTTCGTCGACGGATAGTTCACGACGTCGCACAGCGAACGCAGCATTTCACGGGCACGAGCCTCGCTGACTTCGGTGACGATCGCGTCTCGCGCGGGCGGCACCACGATGCGCGTCACTGGTTCGAGCGTGCGCTGATCGTCCGGATCGAATGTGCGAAGGGACGAGATCAAGTCCCCATACAGCTCGACGCGGATTGGTGAAGCGAGCTGCCCAGGCCAAATATCGAGGATGCCACCGCGCAGCGCATAGCTGCCGGGGTCCTCTACGACGGGCACACGCAGATAGCCCGCTGACGTGAGCTTCCGAGACAAAGAAACCACGTCGAGCTCGTGCTCGACGATGAGCTCGATTGTGGCCTCGCGCAGGGCGGAACGCGGCGGAACGCGGCGCACCAGCGCGCCCGCCGTGAGCACGAGCTGCGAACGCGCCGGGTGCGACGAGAGCTCGCACAACGTCGAGGTGCGGAGCATTGCCGCGCGCCGATCGCCGTGAACTTCCGCATAAGGCGTCGATTCGGTAGGTGCGAGCACGAGCGGCACCCCGAGGTCGAGCTTCGGGAAGCGCGCCAAGGGTAAGCCGCGCGTCAGCGCGCCGAGATCGCCCGCTGCTTGCTGCGCGAGCTCGTTGCTCGCGACCAAGTACACGACCTGTCGCGCGCCCTGACTGCACAGCGCGTGACTGACGAGCGCCGGTCCCGAACCCGCTGCCCCGACGAAACTGCTCAGCCCAACCTTGGCCAGCACTTGCCGGGCCACGTCGGCGCTGCTGAGGAGCCGCCGATCCTCTGGCAGCCGAGGCACGAAGTCGGGCGCGTCGAAATTCAGATCGGACGATGGCATGAGGCGCGCATTCTTACTCTGAGCTGACGCTTTGCAGCGTGTAGATCAAGTAGTTGCGCGCGAGAAGCGCGTAAGGGCCGCCCTCGTGTGTGCCGAGGTAGCGTCGGTACGCGGTCGCCGCAGCCTCCGTCTCACCCAGGTGGTGGAGCAGGTAGCCTTGCGCCATGTCGGTCGGATAGTCCGGGTCCTTCTTGCTCAGCGCGGCGACGATACCGAGCCTCGCTCCGGTCTCGTCATTTGCTGCGGCCTGCTCGGGGCTCAACGCCGGATGCTCGAGCAGAAAGCGGTAATAGATGCGCAGCTCATTGAGCGACGGCGCAAACGGGAAAACCGTCCTTTTCTCGATTAAATCGGCCCAACGGACGCGGAACAAGACGCGCAGGGTCGCCTCGTCGGGCACGACGCGCCCGGCGTGGTCGAGCCAGCCCGCCTGCCGCGCTCGAGCCAAGAATTCTCCACCGAGCTCGTCGAGCTCCGAGCTCGTCTTTCCGTCGCGCTGGAACTGGCGCAGCGCTTTCAAGAAGTATTGCGTCTGGACCGCCCGCAGGCGAAGCAAGAGTGGCGCCTGATGTGCGGTCAATACGACTTTGACGCGCGCGCGAATGTCTTCTCGGTCGTGAGTCGTGTCCAGACCGCTTGCGCTCGACCGACCGAGGTGGCGTATCGCGTCGCCCACCGCACGCACCTCGAACGGTAGGCCATCAGCCTCGGTCTGCGCGGCTAACTCGCGCTCCTCGATCGCACTCCCGCGCGCCTCGGCGCGGTCGACCCGAGGCAGCGGCAACGTCGTCGGAACGCTCGCGCGAGGAAGCGCGAGCAGCGCAAAGGTCAAGACCATCCCTACCGTCACGAGGCCGAGCTCGTAGCCCTCGAAATGCCGTCGGAAACCGCGGCGTGGCGGGCCCCCGCGAGGCTCCTCGGGGAGCTTCTTGACAACCTCGTCGTCCCGTCTCAAGGGTGTGCTTAGGGCATCAGGAAGCTTCGGCATAAATCCCGCCCGCGGAGTCAGTCGTGGAAGACAAGCGAGTTCATCCCCGAGTCAACGTAGACACTGAGGTGTCGTGCGAGCGGAACGACAGCGCGTCGTTCATCGGGATGGCCAAAGACATTAGCATCGGTGGCATGTTCATCGAGTCGACCGAGATCTTGCCCTTCGGCACGGACATTACCATCGTGGGTCGCTTTCCAGGCGCGAAAGCCGAGCTGCGGCTGCGTGGCGTCGTGCGTTGGGCGAAGCCGACCGGCTTCGGGGTTCAGTTCGGCTCGCTCGGGGCCCGAGAAACTCACGCAATCAGTCAGCTGCTCAAGCGTTGAGCTCTCGGAACATAGCAATGAGCGACGTCCCTTCCTCGCCAGAGGCATTTTTCACAT
>DATHOI010000949.1:0-11771 GCA_035485095.1 Polyangiaceae bacterium
GAGGCACCGCCGCTCTGACCGCTCGAGCCGCAGGAGAACGCCACCACCCCGACCAGAAGAAACCCGAAAAACTGAGCGAACGCACGACGCGGTTGATGAACCATCTGATCCCTTTCCGATTGTCGAGCTGCGCGCAAGCGCGAACCCAAGACCCTCCATGGTACTAGATTCTCGCTCGACGCGGTACGCGTTCGGGCGAGAATCCGGGGTGGCTCGACTACATCGCCGGACATACGTGACTGTCCGTGCGAGGCGCTCAAGCAATGTCGGACAGCGCAGCGTATGCCGGCACTCCGACATCGCTGACGCGATTTCGATCTTTCTCGCGTCGAGTCTAATAAAATCTCTGACCTCCTGCCCACAGACTCGTGAGCGGAAGAATTCATGATGCAGCAAGGTCTGGCGCTCGCGACGCAGCACGTCGCCAGGGCGCAGATCTGCTCGCTGGCAGGCGAGGACTTGCGCTCGGATGTGCATGAGATCGACACGCGGAGCAGCGTGGCAAGACAAACGAGCTCAGCCACGCGCTGCGGTGGAAATCCCGGTGTCGTGCGAGCGGGTGGCGATCGACTCTTCGACTACTGGCCTTCTCGCAAGGTCGCAACCGCGTGTCGCGCGATCATGCGGTCCTCGTCGGTCTCGATGACGAGGATGCGGCAGGCGCTGGCCTCGGCGTGGATTGCGGGCACGTTGCGGTCGTTCTTCGAGTCGTCGAGCGCGAGCCCGAACGCCGGGAGTCCGCGACACGCTGCGCGTCGAATCGACGGGGTGTGCTCGCCAATGCCGCCGGTGAACACCAAGACGTCGAGCCCGCCGAGCACCGCGACGTACGCGCCGATCGCTTTCCGGATCTGATAGCCCATCATCTCGATGGCCAGCGCGGCGCGCTCGTCGTGCTCGGCGCGTTCAACCAACTGCCGCATGTCCGAGCTGCCGGCGATGCCCAAGAGCCCCGACTCACGCTCGAGCAGGTGCTCGAGGCTATCCACCGAATAGCCCTTTTCTCGCAATAAATAGAGCAAAAGCCCCGGATCGAGGTCGCCACTGCGGGTGCCCATCAGGATGCCGCCGCCCGGCGTGAAGCCCATGGTGGTGTCGACTGACCGCCCCGCTTCGATCGCCGCGAGGCTCGCCCCGTTGCCCAAGTGAGCAACGATCACGCGCCGAGGCGGCGGATCGCCCAAAGTCGAGAGCACGTACTCGTAGGACAGGCCGTGAAAGCCATAGCGGCGCACTCCTTGGTCGAAAAGTTGCGCCGGCACTGGGAAGCGCGCTGCACATTCGGGCATGCGTGCATGAAACGACGTGTCGAAGCAGGCGATCTGAGGCAAGCCAGGCCAGTGCTCCAGCGCGGCCTCCATGCCCGAGATGGCGGCTGGCAAATGCAACGGCGCGAGGGGGATCAGTGCCCGCAAGCTCTCGAGCAAGGGTCGATCGATTGCGGTTGGAGTCAGGTGCTCGCGCCCGCCGTGTACGACTCGATGGCCCACTACGGTCGCCCGCGGCAGGCTCTGCTCTTCGAGCAAGCGGAACGCAACGCTCAAGGCTGCTGAGATGCTGGCACCTGCGCAGGCGCGTTCGACGCTATTCGCTCCTACCTTCAGCTGGGCGCGCGCGCCGGGCGTGCCCAGTTGCTCGACCAGCCCACTCGCCAAGCAGGCTTCGCCGCTCGCAGTGACACGAAACAACGCGAATTTCAGCGAGGAAGAGCCGATATTCAGACACAGGGCGACGTTCACCCGGCCGGCTTCAGGCACTCTTCCACCTGAAATCACGAATTTCTGGCATGTCTTCCAGGTGCTCGCGCACGTAGACCGAGTGCTTCCGCAGCATCTCTTGGCATTCGTCGATCAGCAGGTTGACGTTGGCGGGGAGGTGCGGCGCGCGGCGCAACGCCTCGATCACGAGGTGAAAGCGACTGGTCTGATTGAGCACGACCATGTCGAACGGCGTGGTCGTCGTGCCCTCTTCGCGATAACCGCGCACATGGAAGCGCGCTGCGTTGGGGCGCCCGTGCACGACTTGATGAACCGTGCCCGGATAGCCGTGAAACGCGAAGATGACCGGTGCGTCCGTGTCGAAGAGCTGAATGAAGCGTTCATCCGTCATGCCGTGCGGGTGCGCGCTGGGCGTAAACAGAGCCATCAGGTCGACCACGTTGACCACGCGCACGCGGAAATCCGGCGCCTTTTCCGCGAGCCACGCGGCGGCCGCCACCGTCTCCAAAGTTGCGGTGTCACCCGCGCAACACAGCACGACGTCCGGCGCGCGCCCGGCGTCGACGCTGGCCCACTCCCAGACCGACGCGCCGCGCGCGCAATGCTCACGTGCCGCGTCGAGACCGAGCCACTGCAACTGCGGCTGCTTGTCGATGATGATCAGATTGACGTAATTTTTGCTGCGCAAGCAGTGGTCGGCGACGGAGAGCAAGCAGTTTGCGTCGGGCGGCAGGTAGATGCGCGCGACCGTCCCTTTCTTGGACAAGATCGTGTCCATGAAGCCCGGCCCTTGATGACTGAAGCCGTTGTGATCGTTCCGCCAACAGGTGGATGTGAGTAGCGTGTTGAGCGACGGAACGGGCGCGCGCCACGGCAAGTCATTGCAGGCCTCGAGCCATTTTGCGTGCTGCGTGGCCATCGACGCGACAATCAACGCGAAGGCTTCATACGTCGCGAAGAGCCCATGGCGTCCGGTGAGAACGTAGCCCTCGAGCCAGCCCTCACAGTTGTGCTCACTCAACACCTCCATCACACGGCCGTCGGTCGACACGTGATCGTCGCCCGGCACGGGCGGAGCAACGAGACAACGTTGCTCTCGCTCGAAGACCGCGCCCAACCGATTGGAGTTGGTCTCGTCCGGACAAAAGAGCCGGAAATTGCGCGGATTGTCGCGATAGAGGTCGCGCAGCACCTGACCCAATTGGCGCGTGGACTCGTGCAGCTCGGCCCCAGGTTTGGCAACCTCGAGCGCGTAGCCGGTGATGTCCGGCACCGCCAATGGGACCATGAGGTGGCCGCCGTTCGCGTGCGGATTCGCGCCCATGCGTCGGTTCCCGTGCGGCGCGAGCTGAGCGAGCCGCGGCAACAGCTTGCCCTGCGCGTCGAACAACTCTTCCGGGCGATAGCTGCGCAGCCAAGTCTCCAGAGCGACTAGGTGATTGGGATTGGTGCGCACTTCAGAGACTGGCACCTGGTGAGCGCGGAACGTCCCTTCAATCGCCAGGCCATCGATTTCTTTCGGTCCCGTCCAACCCTTGGGCGTCCGGAGCACGATCACTGGCCAATGCGGGCGTGCCCGCACCGAGCCTGCGTTCCGCGCTTCAGTCTGTATCGCGCGAATATCGACCAAGCATTGATCGAGCACGCGCGCCAGCCGGGCGTGCACGGCGAACGGCTCGTTGCCCTCGACGAAACGGGGGTCGTAGCCATGTCCGCGCAGCAGCGCGGCAATGTCTTCGTCGCTCGAACGCCCCAGTACGGTGGGGCCAGAGATCTTGTAGCCGTTCAAGTGCAGAATCGGCAACACCGCGCCGTCTCGGCACGGGTTCAAGAAGCTGATGCCCTTCCACGAGCCCTCGAGCGGACCAGTCTCCGCTTCGCCGTCACCCACGACCGCGGCCACGATCAGATCGGGGTTGTCGAAGACCGCGCCGAACGCGTGCGTCAGCACGTAGCCGAGCTCGCCGCCTTCGTGAATCGAGCCGGGTGTCGGCGGACTGACGTGACTCGGGATACCGCCCGGCGTCGAGAATTGGCGAAACAGCTGCCGGATGCCCGCCGCGTCTTGCGACACGGCTGGATAGATCTCCGAGTACACGCCTTCCAAATAGGTGTTGGCGATGACAGCGGGGCCACCGTGCCCCGGGCCCGCCATGAAGAGCACGTTCAGGTCGTCCCGCCGGATCACGCGATTGAGGTGCGCGTAGATCAGGCTCAGGCCGGGTGACGTCCCCCAATGCCCGAGCAAGCGCGGCTTCACGTGCTGCGCCGTCAGCGGCTCGCGCAGCAGTGCGTTTTCGAGCAAGTAGATCTGGCCGATGGTCAGGAAGTTGGCCGCTCGGAAGTAAGCATCGAGCTCGCTGAAGTCTTCTTGAGCGTTGGTTTCCATGGGCGGATCCTTATGGTGGTGAGGGCGCGGGATCAATCGGCAGGGGGCGACGCGGGTGCTCCATTTTCGCCGCACGGCTCTGCCGCATTGATCTGGCGACGAGCGGTCGTCATGGAGCGGTCGTATCGCTGGTGCTCGAGGTCATCGAATTGTCCCGAGCCGGAGGAGTCCTCGTCCCAGGTCGCAGACGGCCTGATGTGATAAGCTCCCTTTCATGCTCGCCAAACGTTGGCTTGGGGTGGCAGCAACCTTGCTTGTTGCCTGCGCTGGAAAGTCGGAAGGCTCGGCGGCAATCGGCGGCGACGCAGGCAACGGCGCGGTGACAAGCGCCGGCTCGCTCAGCGCTTGCGATCCGCTGGCGGCGATCACCACCACCGTCCAACTCGATGCTTCACAAGTCGTGGTGGCGGGCCGAGCGAGCGACGGCTCCCTCTACGTGATCTACGGAGACAATCGCCTCTTCGTTGGCGGCGACACGAATCTGGTGGAGCGGATCGTGACGGGCTCGGGCGAAAGCGGCAGCCAAACGGACCTCGACTACACGGATGATGACGGCACACCGGTGACAGTGGAGGTCGTTCGCGACGACACGGGCACACACATGGTCGTCGCTCGTGGCATGCAGAAAAGCAAGGGGATCGACAGCGGCAACGGCGAATCGCTCACGTTGGTAGCCGCTGCGCTCGTCGCAGAGCTGGGCGCTAGCACGACACAGACGTTCGAGATCGACTTCGCGGCGTCGCTGCCCGACGGTCGCGAGCTGGTGGTCATCGCGCCCGCCAGCGCTGTCGAATACGACGCGTTCCGCGTGTTCCTCGGGCCGCCCACTGCGCTCGCCCAACAAGCGGTGATGAACTTCGGGTCTTCGCTGAGCGGTCAGCGTTTCGCCACCGTCATGGTTGACGGCGCGCCCGCCGCTCTGACCTACCTGCCGGGCGGGCCGAGCGCGCTTGATCCCGCTGGCGGACCGTCAACGCTCACCATCGCCGGAACCACTTCCACACTCACAGAAGGCCCAGTTCCAGCTGGCGTGAGCTACCTCTGCCTTTCGAATTGAGTGGGGCTCATCGCTTCTCTCCCCTGTCTTGCAGGACTGGGAGGGCATCGGAATTGTCGTCCAGCACGCAGATGTCGACCAAGCCTTAGCCCTGGCCTCGACACCAGAAGGCCAGTGATCAACGGTCACCGGCAGCGACTCCACTGCGACTTGCAACGACAAAGATTCACCGATACGCTCGGATCGAATGTGCATCCGCAAACGCGTGCGTGCAGCGCCGACGTGTTGTCGAATGATCGCAGTTGCGTCTGTAGCACTCAGCATGCTCTCAGGCTGCGGTGGGACTTCAGCTGGTGATCATTGTGGGGCTGGCACGGTGCTGGAAGGCGACCAGTGTATCGCCAGCGCAATGGGCGGCGCCGGTGTTGGTGGAGGCGTCGGTGTTGGTGGAGGCGTCACGTCACCGCAAACGTGTGTCACTCCGATCGCGCCTACGACTAGCACCGTCGACGATTTCGAGCTGGGCGTCAGCCAATGGTTCGAGTTCGACGACAAGAGCGGAACTGCCACGGGGCCCACGTCGATTGCAGTGACGGGAGGCGCGCCAGGGAGCACGAAGGGCCTGCAGTTCATGGGCACGGGCTTCACGTTGGGGCCGACGAACTTCGGTGTGGGCGTCGGCAAGGTCAGCGCTTGTATCGACGTTTCCGGTTATACGGGCCTTACGTTTTGGGCGAAAGGAAACACGACCCTTTCGGTTCAGCTCGACACTCCCGGCACCAAACCGGCCATGGATGGCGGGGATTGCCCGGACACCGCGCTGTGTTCCGATTTTCTTGCGACCCAACTCCCACTCAGCGCGACTTGGACGATGTATCAAGTGCCGTGGGCTCAGTTCACACAGGCGGGCTGGGGTTACAAGGACGACTTTGCGACTCGAAAGGTCCTCAACACCCCTCAGTTCCTCGCGTTCGACACGCAGACCAAAGCCGTCGGCACGTTCGAGATCGACCTCGACGACATCCAATTTTCCGATAACTGAGAAACGCACGGGGTCTGGGTCTCCGACGAATACACCGTCGTTCGTCGCCGCAGCACTCTACTGACCGTGCAAACCACGGAGCGTTCGCTCAGAAGAACACCATCTCGCCGGCGTTGCCGATGCTGTCTGCTTCGCCTCCCTGCGAACCGAAGGGGGGGTGGAGAGCGTCGAGGTCGAACGCGAGCTCGACGAACAAGCAGTGGCTGAAATCGTTGAACTCGACGACGAGGCCGGGGCGCCGCTCGCGAAAGCGCATCGAGGTCTGAACGCCGAGCGTGTGCATCGGCGGAGACACGCGGATCAGCGCGGACCGTTGCTCGAGCGTGGCCTTGAAGCGCCCCAGGATCTGGTTTGCCATTTCGCCGACTAGATCGACCAGCTCGTTGCTTCGTTGGCTCGGCGCGCGTGTTGGGAATACTCGACGCCAGAGAATATCCAACTGGTCGCGACTGCCGCTCACCACGATGCGACCGCGGATCTGCGCGTTCTGGAACGTCACGAACGCGGTGACGTCGCCGTACATATCCGTCGTGGCGCGCAAGTAGGATTTGCCTGCGCGCGGGTTCATGCGAAACCCCTCGCGCAGCGCCGTTTGGACAGAATTCAAGAAGCCGTCCACGAATGCTCGCGGGTACAAGCGATCTCGAACCGCCTCCTCGGTGCGCTCGCGGACGGCCGTGGGGTGCGGGGGGCTCGAGATGCGCGAGTCGGGTCGGATACGGGAGAGGCGCAAACGCGAGCGCGCGCTCTCCGCCCAAACAACAGGCACGTCGGGAGCTGCGTGCTTCAAGCTCTGCAGCAGGTCGCCCGCGTGGATCTTGCCCTCAGCCAGCGTCTCATCGACGCAAATCACCGACAGCTCCGGCTGTCGACGCACGACATCCAGCGCGTCCGCACGCGATGCGCTCTCGAGCACGTAAAAGCCCATCGCTCGGAGCGCCGGAACTACGTCCGTGAATGCGCCGTTCGGGGGCTGAGCGATGAGTACGTGCTGGTGAAAGCTGGGGAGCACGGGGGATATCTTCCGGTGCCGAGTGAACGCGAGTGACTCGCGAGCGAGATCATGGAGAGAACAAACAACTCAATTCTACCACCGAAAGCCCAATGGCGCCCCCTGCCTACTTCGGCGCTCGGATCTTTCCACCTTAAAAAAATCGACGAGAGTATATTAAAAAAGGGTTGGAGCGGTCGTCCCTGACAGACGGGCCCGAGCCCAGTTATGATGAAGCCACTCCCGAAAGGTGATCTCATGCACGCGACCCAGCGGGCAGCGCTGGTTGGGTTTTGGTCGCTTCTTTGCGCCTGTGGCGTAAGCCATTCCCCAGCCACGACCGACGCCGGCACCGATGCCGGGACTGACGCCAGCACCGGGACTGATGCCAGCAGCGATGCCGGGACCGAGGCCGACGCCGATGCCGCCCCGCCGCCGCCTACAGTGGCAGCGATGCTCGAACAGGCGTGTCCGGGTGGCGCCTGCACGTCCGACGCCGTCGTCACCTACTGGAAGAGCTACTGGCAGGACCTCGCCGTCCAGCGCACGTTGCGCTTCGTCGAGAGCGGGCCGACTGCCTATTCCTTCACTGTGACGGATGCAGACGGAAATCCCGCGACTTTGGATTTTGCCGCCGGCATCCCGGTCACGCTGACCGTGACGGACGACGGTACGAGCACGAGCGCGGAGCATTACCTCGCTGCCCCCGCGCTGTCTCGATCCGTCGCCTGGTACAAGGTCGACAGCGTCGACGGCGAATACGACGCGCCGAACTTCGACGCGGTGGGCGTCTTGCACACGCCGGGCGTTGCCAACTCCATGTCGCTTTATTTCGTGCCGCTGCTCAGCGGGTCGTACGACGCTTACTGCCGAACGGGCGTCACCATGACGAGCGCGGGGCCGGATCTCACCACGGGTCACGCAGGGCTCGGTATGAAGACCACCGTGACCGTCGACAACGATCTCGGCGTGACGCTCGATCAGGGGCTTTCACCGACGTACGATCCGTCGTTCGACCAAGATCCGCGGCGCGACGAATCGAACGCGGTGTGGGCCAGCGGCGCCCTGGACACGCGCTACAGCTCCGCGACGGGGCCCGTCGTGATGGACGAGCAGAGCAAGACCATGTTCATGTTCACCCCGGACGAAGTCGACTTCAAGGTCGGCGTCGGCACCGATCTCGGACTCATCAACGTGGCGACCGACAAGAGCCGGCATTACTTCACGTCTCCGGACTTCCTCGTCACGACGGTATTTCTAAAGACTCAGGACACTCAGGGCGAGGTGTTCGCGTCGTACCTCACGTCCTTCTCCGCCAAACCCGGCAAGAACACGGATATGTTCCTGGTTCCCACGATCGCCAGCAATTGGCAGTTCTATTGCATGCTCGGAGTGAAGCCCGGCGCTGACGGTGGGCCCGATCTAACGACTGGCCACGCGGGCCTCGGGATGGTGGGTCAGGTAGTGGTATCGCAGTGAAGCTCGGCTCGTGCCTCGTCATTGCCGCGATTGCGACAGCGGCGGCGCAGGCGCTCGCTCAGGCTCAATCGCCGCTCGAGACACGCGGCGTGGGAGACAAGATGGAGCTCGTACCGGACCAGTTTCAGCCTGAGGATCGAGCTCGCTATCCGCTGTTCAAGCAGAAGTGCACCAAGTGCCACGCCATGTCGCGGCCGATTGCCGCGTTGCGCACGGGGATTACGCCCGTCACCGGAGGCCGATTCGACGAAGACGGCATCAAGAAATACGTCGTGAAGATGATGCGTAAGCCGAAGAGCGGCATCGCCAAGGAAGACGCCAAGGAGCTGATCCTGTTTCTGCGCGCAGCGCGCGGCATCGCGGAAGGCAAATCCTCGGAATGAGGCCCCGGATTCTCGCCGGGCTCACGGTGCTCGCCACGGCCACCCTGGCGGCGGACGGCCGTGCGTTCCCCGAGTATCGCCGGTATTTTCAGGTCACTTACGGCAAGCTCGTGCCGTGCGAGCTGTGTCACACGTCCGGGGGCGGCACCGAGCGCAACGGCTACGGCAGGGATTGGCAGCATCACAAAGAGGACCTCACTGCGTTCAAGAGCATCGAGGCCCTCGATTCGGACGGCGACGGCATCTCGAATGGTGACGAGATACGGCAGGGCAGTAACCCGGGAGACGAAGCGAGCACCCCCACACATCCTCTCAGCTACTGGACCAACCCGCGCGGCATCCCGATCCCGCGCGAGCAGATTGCGCTCGTCATCGGTCACAGCGACTCGATCGAAGCCTCAGAGCCCGCGCTGAGCGACGCGCAAGCGCATCTCGTCGAGGCGCGCGCGAAGACCAGCGTGCGCCTTCCCGATCGCTATCCTACTTTGTACTTCGGCGTGAACGCGGGCGCGCGTTCGAACGTCGCGCTGTTCCGCCAGTACGATCCAGCGGGGGACGGCCACTTCTCGCTGCTCGTCTCGGCCGATGCGCGCGGCAAGGTCGAGAAAGCCGTGCTGTTTCGCGCGGGAAAATCCGAGGGAGCGGTGTACCGCGGCTACCTCGATTGCGTCGTCGGGCACACCAAGGACGACGTGCCCGCGCCTGGGCGCGACGGCTGTCCGTCGCTGCCTGGCAAGGAAGCATCGCTGCGCGCCACGGCCGACGCGGTCCGCAGTGCGCTCTTCACGCTCGACGTGTTGCTCGGGGACGCCCGGAACGTGCCGGCGTCGGACGGCGCACCCTCGCTGTCCGCCAGCGCGCCCGCCGACCCAAGCCCGTCGGCACTGCCCGTACCGAGCGCAGCGCTTGACGCCCCGGAAACTGGGCTCGATCTCGCGGCCGCGCCGGCTTCGTCCCGCGTGAGCAGCAAGAGCTCTCCGCTGCTCGCTGTCGCCGCACTCGGCTCGATCGCAGCGCTCGTAGGCGCGATCGTCACGAGCGTGCGTTGGGCCGTGCGCTCGTCGCGCTCGGACAGCGAAACAGCTCGTCGCCTGCCGATGCTCGCGTCGCTCGAGGCGCCTTACCGATTGCTGATTGCGCTCACCTTCACGAGCTTGCTGCTCGTCCAGGGCGTCGCCGCGAGCGATGCCTACGTGCAGACGCACGTCGTCCACGCCTCGACCGCCGAGTACTTCGGCTACCTGTCGTGGCCACGTTTGCTCGGCACGAGCCACGCCCATTTGTTCGGGTACGCCGTGATGTACGGCTTAATCGGGTTGTTCATCGCCATGAGCCGTGCGCCGAAAGAGCTGCGAGCGGTGCTCATCGCGACGCCGCTCTGGTGCGGGATTTTCGACGTCATGTCCTGGTGGGGGATCAAAGCGTTTTCGCCGTCCTTCGAGTGGCTCACGATCGCGACGGGCATCGGCACATCCACGGCCTCGCTCGTGGGCGCCTACTTCGTCGGCCGCGACGTGTTTGGCAAGGGAGACCGAGCATGAAGTGGCTGCCTCGTGTCCGTACGGTCGCGTGCGCGCTGGCACTCTTGTCTCCTGCGCTCATGGCCGGAAAGTGCATCCAGTACGATCCAGCGCTCGACGCTGATGGCGGTGAGGTCGCCGAAGCCGCTCCACCGGGTGTCCCGTGTTCGGAGCCGCTGACCGCGAAGCTCAACGTGACGAACCATGCCTTCGTGATTCAGTGCGGCTGCGTCGAGGGCTCCGGAAAGACTTGCACGGTGAGCGCCGGAACCACGGTCGCCTGGACGTTCGAGGACAGCGACGCGCACGACATCACGAGCGACAACGGCGCATTCGAGGAATCCGGGGAGCGCCTGGTCGGAACGTTCACTCATGAATTCGCCACGCCCGGCTCGTATCCGTACGAGTGCAGCATCCACTCGGCAGAGATGTCCGGCTACTTCATCGAGGCGCGGTGAGCGCGGTCGAGCGGCGTGCCGTCGTGCTCCTGGCTCAGGCGGCGGCGCTGCTCGTCCTGCTGCTCGCCGCGCCAACGGCACACGCCATTCCCGCGTTTGCGCGCGCCTACAATGTGCCGTGCTCGACGTGTCACGACCAAATCCCACGCCGCAACGCGTTCGGTGACGCGTTCCGCAAAGCCGGTCACCGTTGGCCAGGCGATCCGTCGACGGAAGCCGCGGCTCGCAAGAGCGCACCGATCGCGATGAAAGGCACGTCGCTGCTCGAAACGGCGCTGCCGGCACAGCTCCCGCTCGCCATCGAAGCCACGATGAGCGCGTCCCATACGACCGACCCCTCCGTGCACGCGCCCATCATCCTCGGCGGCCCGTCGCTTCGCTTCCTCGCGGGCGGCGCTTTCGCAGAACATGCGTCGTTCTTCGGCAGCTGGGGCGTCGGAACGAGCAGCCCGGACGAGCTGTATCTCGAGCTCGTGCGCCTGGGAGGCCCCGAGCTCAACGTCAAGGTCGGCCGCTTCGAACAATCGACGACGATGTTCAAGAGCAACGAGGCGATGATCGCGCCGTTCCCGCTGGCCTCCACGCGGCTGAACGGCTTTGCCGTGTCCCAGGGTCGCGTCGGCGCGGAAGCGACGGGAGTGATCCAGAACCGGCTGTTTTGGGCGAGCGGCGTCGTCCGCAACAACGACGTCGGGACGAACTTCGCTGGCTACTATCACGTGAGCACGCGCGTCGGCGGCACGGACTTCTCGGGTAACGAGCCCGACGTCGACCTGGATCATCCGACGTGGGTC
>DATHOI010000950.1:0-7089 GCA_035485095.1 Polyangiaceae bacterium
GCCGCGGCGAGGTGGAGGACTTGGAATTTCAGATCAAGGAGCTCCGCTCGGTTCTCGCGAAGAACGAGGAAGAGCTGGAGCGCGAAGAGGCAGGTTGCCGCAGGACCGTCGGCGAGCTCGGTCCACGCGCGGACGAGCTCGAGTCGTTGCTACTCGAGCGAGCGACACGCTTCTGCGCGCCACTCAGAAGTCACCGAGAGCTCTCGCCGTTGTTTCAAGAGTTGGAGTCTGACGCGCAGGGCTGACGTGCTGCAGCTCGGTCGTTCGCGCAAACACTCACTCTAGAAGTTTCCTCGAAAGCAGGGTCGTGTGCAGCCCGCGCGGTGCGTTTCGCGTCGCGGGCCACGCTGCCATTTGGGACTGGCCGATACACTCCGATCAGCTACTTCTAGCCGTGACATGTCAGAGGACGACATTCGGGGCGCGGGGGGGCGCTTTCCGCGACGCTTGATTCTGCAGACGCTGGCCACTGGTGGCGTCCTGTTGGATGCCGCGTGTGATCAACCCGGACCCGAACCAGCTGCGTCGGTTCGCCAGCATGGCATCGAAGCTGCTCGCGAGGTCGACTCACCGATAACGATCGAGAACCAAAAGCCGGGCTGCGCAGAATACGTCCTCAAGAGCCCAGCGCTAGCCGGCGAGGTCGAGGGGTACGCCTCCAAGACATCGCTCGCAGTGGGGGACACGCTGGAGATATTTGCGAACGTGGTGCGCGCACAAGGCGTGCGTTGCGACGTGTACCGCATCGGCTATTACCAAGGCCTCGGCGCGCGCTTGGTCAGCGCGGGTGCCGGCGTGTTCGTCCATCCGCAACCCTTGCCCACGGCCAATTCCACGACTGGGCTGCTCGAGTGCCAGTGGCAGAGCACGTTTTCCATTCTCGTCGAGCAGGGCTGGGTCACCGGCTACTACCTGTGCAAGCTCACCAATGACGACGGCCTCGAGAGTTACGTACCGTTCATCGTGTGCGAGAGCGACCGCGTCGCCCCCCTCTTGGTACAGGCCAGCGTCACTACCTGGCAAGCGTACAATTTCTGGGGCGGAATCAGCTTGTACATCAATCGTCTGCCTACCGCCGTCGGGTTTGCGGGCGATCGCGGCTATCAGGTCAGCTTCGATCGCCCGTACGCCGCTGGCGTGGACATCGGCTGGGTCGAGCATGGGCTCGTTCGCTTCATCGAACGGATGGGTTACGACATTGGCTACGTTACGAATATCGACATCGATCGAGCACCCGAGCTCTTGGACGGTCGCCAACTCTTCGTGACCGCGGGGCATGATGAGTATTGGTCGCTGAACGAGCGAAACTCCGTACAGAACGCGCGCGACGCCGGCCTGAGCTTGGCCTTCCTGTCCGGGAACACGGCATACCGCAGAATTCGGCTGGAGAGCTCGAGCGCGGGTGTCGAACGTCGCGTCATCACTTGCTACAAATCCGGTACGCTCGACCCCCACACACACGCGCCCGACACGACCGCGGACTACGGGCAACCCCCCGACGCAGCACCCGAGAACGCCCTATTGGGCGTGCTCTGGTCGGGTTGGTCGGATCTACAAGGCTTCCCCTTTCTCGTCGCTGCTCCCGACCACTGGATCTACGAAGGCACGGGCGTCAAAGCGAATGACATGCTCGGGCACGTGATCGGCAACGAATGGGACATCACGAGCGACAACGGCCTCTCGCCCTCTGGTCTCGAAATAGTCGGGGACTCACCGGTCTTGCACGAATACGGTTTCATTTCTCGCGCGACCGCTACCGTCTACTATCCGACACCGACCAGCTTCGTGTTCGCTGCCGCCACGATAGGTTGGGCAAACGGTCTCGGCACACCGGGATTGGTAGACGCGCGCTTACAGCGAGTAACCGAAAACATTCTGGTCCGCGCCGGCTTGTTCCCGCAAGCCAAGGTCGTGATACCGACTCCGCCGAGCGACGAGGTCGGTACGAGCCAGAGCTCACTGATTCTGGCCGGCACCGGCGTAGCAGGCCATGCCGACGGTCCGGCGCTCATGGCTCAATTCAACGGTCCGGCGGGCCTTGCCGCGAGCCCGAGCGGCGAGCTCTACATTTGCGATTCGGGTAACAATCTAGTGCTGAAAATGGGCACGGACGGTCGGGTTTCGACGGTCGCTGGCGCCAGGGGCTCACCGCCCCTGAGCACGCCGACCGGCATCGCCATCGACCAGAACGGCGTCGTCTATTTCAGCGACACGAGTCACTTCCGCATCATGAAGATCGCGATCGACGGCGCGGTGAGCGTGCTCGCCGGCGGCACGCAGGGCAACCTCGACAACGCGACGACGCGAAAAGCCCAATTCAATTTTCCACGCGGTCTTGCGGTCGACCGATCAGGCGCGCTTTACGTCGCCGACTTCCGCAATGACGCAATTCGTCGCATCGACGCATCCGGCGTCACCACGCTGGTCACCCAAGCAGGTGGACCAACCGCAGTTTCCGTCGCAGACGACGGCACGCTATTTTACATCGCTACATGGGACGGCAGTATCGTCCGCGTGCTGCCCGACGGAACTCGCAGCTTCATCGCGAACCCAAGTCAGGCCTACGGGGACCAGAGTGGACCTGGCGTGAACGCCGCGCTTCGACCCGCTGACGGCTTGTGCTGGACAGCCAAAGGTCTCGTTTTCTCCGACACGGCGAACAATCGCGTGCGCCGCCTCACTTTCGACGATCAACACACGGTCTCGACCTTGCTCGGCAACGGGCAACCGGGGAGCGGCGTCGGGGGCGCAGGGACTCAGCTCAACTTGCCGCGCGGCCTAGCGCCCTTCAACGACGGCTACGCAGTGGCTGACTCGGCGAACCACCGCATTTTGTGGTTCAGCGCGTAGCTCTGAGCGCGAGCCCAGCAAACTAAGAGTCAAATCTGTAAACATATATAATTATTATATTTTCCGGGCTGCCTCAACTCGCGCCGCTTTTGTCCGTTCGTGTGCTGATGGGCGCTCGCGCAACGCGGGTCCCCACACCGGGACTCCGATGCACAGCGAAGCACAAGTCGCCCAGGGCTGGAAAGCAGAGGGCGCCATTCCGGGAACCGTGCGCGCCGAGCTCGAGGCCAAGCTCCAAGCCGGCGCCTTGGAGCTGCCGCTGCTGCCTGGCGTCGCCATGGAGATCACGTCGGCTGCAGCACGCGACGACCTCGATACGCGAGCCCTTGCGGAGATGCTGAAACGCGACGCGGCGCTCTCCGCTCACGTGCTGCGCATCGTGAACTCTCCAGTGTATAGCCCACGCGCGCAGATCGTGAGCTTGCAGCAAGCGGTGGCACGCGTCGGCGCGGTCAAGATCCGCGAGATCGCGCTGGTCATCGCCTGTCGTACCGGAGTCTTCAAGGCCAAGGGGTTCGAACGCGAAATCGACGACGTATTCCGGCACTCGGTTGCGACGGCGCTCTTCGCTCAGGAGATTGCGCGCCACACCCGCAACAACGTGGAAGACGCATTCCTGTGCGGACTCCTGCATGACGTGGGACGCCCCGTGCTTCTACAAGCACTAGTCACACTGTTGCGAGACGCTCGAGTAACGGCCGATCGCGAAGCCGTGCTCGAGCTCGTTCGCGAGTTGCACGAGGCGGCTGGCGCAGCGCTCGCTAGAGCCTGGAAATTGCCTGAAACAGTGGCAACCGCACTCGCAAAGCATCATTCCTCGAGCCCCGAGCTGGAAGCCGTCCCGGTACGTATCGTCTCGCTCGCCGATCGCTTCGCGCACCTGGCATTCGACGCCGATACGCTGACGATAGAGAAAATGACTGGCCACCCCGCGCTCAGCGCACTCGAGATCTATCCGGATGTGCTGGAAAAGATCGTCAAACGCGCGAACGTCGTGCGCGACACCACCGGAGCGCTATCGTGAGCGATACCGCGCAGCTCGCGACGAGCGATGAGTACGATCTGATCGTCATCGGCGGGGGCCCTGCCGGACAGAAAGCCGCGGTGCAGGGCGCCAAGCTCGGACGCCGGGTGCTGCTCATCGAACGGTCCCGCAGTGTGGGCGGAGCGTGCGTGCGTTTCGGTACGATCCCGAGCAAGACGCTGCGCGAGACCGCACTGGCGCTCGGCAAATTTCGCAGGCTCACCTCGCACGTGCTGGACGTGCGGATGCCCGAGCACACGCAAATCGAAAGCTTGATCACGCGCAAGGAAGAGGTGATCGTGTCGCACGAGGGCTACATGGGCGCGCAGCTGGCTCGCAATGGCATCGAGCAGTGTCAGGGCGTGGCGCGCTTCCTGTCGCCGAACGAGCTCGAAATCAGCGATATTTCCGGCGCCACGCGGCGAGCGAACGGGCGTTTCTTCGTGATCGCGACGGGCTCTTCCCCGCGCACCCCCGATGACGTGCCCGTCGACCACGAGCACATTTTGGACAGTGATTCGATCCTCTCCGTGTCGTACCTGCCGGAATCACTGACCGTGCTCGGTTCGGGTGTGATCGCTTGCGAATACGCTTCGATCTTCGCGGCCCTCGGCTCGAAGGTGACCATCATCGACCGCGCCACGCGACCGCTGTCATTCATGGATCCGGAGATCACCGACCACTTCACGCGCCAACTACTGGCCTTCGGCGGACGCTTCATCGGCGGACGCAAGCTCGCGAAAGTGGAATGGGACGGCCTGTCTCAGGTGGAAACCACGCTCGATGACGGGCAGGTCGTTCACGGTGAAAAGCTGTTTTGCGCGCTCGGGCGCTTGGCGCAAGTTCAAGGGCTCGCCGTCGAAGCGGCGGGCGTGACGCTCAGCGCGCGCGGGTTGATCGCGGTCGACACCCAAGGGCGCACCGCATCACCTCATATTTACGCGGTCGGCGACGTGATAGGTCCTCCCGCGCTGGCCTCCACGTCGATGGACCAAGGGCGCCGCGCGGTGTGTCATGCGTTCGGCGTCGAGCTCAACACCGCGCGCGAGGCAACTCCAGTCGGCATCTACACGATCCCCGAGCTCGCCAGCGTCGGGCTGACCGAAGCCGAGAGCCAGGAGCGCTACGGCTCTGCGCTCGTCGGTCGCGCGCACTTCAGGGAAGTCGCGCGCGGACAGATCTCCGCAGCCGAAGACGGCCTGCTGAAGCTGGTCGCCCACCCGGAGACGGGCGTGATCCTCGGTGCTCAAGCCGCGGGCGAAACGGCCGCAGACTTGGTGCACATCGGGCAGATGGCCATCCTTGGCGGGATGTCGTTCGAAACGTTTATCGACGCGATCTTCAACTTCCCGACCTACGCCGAGGCGTATCGCATCGCTGCGCTCGATCTACTCGGTCAGCGCACGCGGCGCGCCACGCGGGAGCCGCATGAAGCGAGCACCGCAGCAGCTGAGTGAACTCACCTACGCGAACGCACGCGGTTCGCCTTCGGCACAGACAGCGCGCCACGCACCAAGAGCTCGGAGACGGCTCCGCGTCGCGTCCCGTTCGAGTTGATGGCGCGCTTGGCGAGCACCGTCTGTGTCTCGAAAGCGTCGTAAAGCGAGCGAGTTTCGGGCGTGTCCGAGTTCGACAAAAGCACCGCGACGCCTTTCTTCGTCAAGCGCGCGAAGGTCTTTGCCAAGCGCTCGTGCTCGGCCAGCGCGAACGCCTCCGAGTGATATTCGGCGAAGCTCGCAGTCTTGGATACGGGCATGTATGGCGGATCGAAATACACGAAGTCCCCGCGTTTGGCCTTGGCGCAGGACGCTTCGAAATCCTCGACCGCGAGCTCCACGCCACGCAGCGCTTCTGCTGCCGCGAGCAAACGCGCTTTATCGAGAATGCGCGGTTTCTTGTAACGGCCGTACGGGACGTTGAAGTGACCGCTGCGGTTCACTCGGTACAGGCCATTGTAGCCCGTTCGGTTCAGATAGATGAGGCGCGCGGCACGCGCTGCCGTCTTCACGGGCCGCTTCGCGCGCACCGCGTAGTAGACGTCTTCACTGTGGCCGAGCAGCTCGAGCTTCTCGAGCTCGCGGATGACGGAATCGGCATCGTCGCGGAGCGCGCTGTACACTCGAATCAGGTCCTCGTTCTTGTCGCTCAGCCGAGCGCGTTCGAACTTGCCTCGCGCGACGAGGGCGAAGAATACCGCCGCACCGCCGGCAAAGGGCTCGTAGTACGTCCCAATTCGTTCCGGGAATGCCTGGTCGATGAACGACAGAATCGGCTCGAGGAGTTGGCGCTTGCCGCCGGCCCACTTCAGGACCGGCTTTACATCGGCGCGAGCTTGCATTCGGAGTTCGGGGCTTACCACTAGTGCCTCGGCTCGGAAATGCCTCCGGATTTCCGCGGCCCCCGGGTTGGCTCATCCAGCACCAATCTGTAGGCGTTTGATCATCTTCTGCAAACCAAAACGCGATAGCCCCAAGAGCTCCGCGGCCCGCGTTTGATTGCCAGAGGTGCGCGCGAGCGCCATGCGCACGAGCTCGCCTTCCAGGGCATCGACTCGGCCCCGTAGGTTCAAGCCGTCCACCACTGCTTGCTCCGAGCTTTCGCGGGCGACTATCTCCGGCGACAACGTGTCGGGCGTCACCACGTCGTCGGCCAGCACGAGCGCGCGACGCACCTCGTTTTCGAGCTGACGGATGTTGCCCGGCCAGCGATACGCGGCCAGCGCGTCCATGGCCGCCTTGGAGATCGTCACTTTGCGTTTTTCAGCGTATCGATTCACGAAATGGCGCACGAGCAGCGGTACATCACCCGGTCGCTCACGCAGCGCAGGCACGCGCAGGCTGACCACGTTCAGACGATAGTACAAGTCCTCGCGGAACTTCCCGGCGAGCACGAGCGCCTCCATGTCCCGATGTGTGGCGCCAATCACCCGTACGTCGACGAAGCGTGCGGTCTCGGCGCCCACCGCGCGCACTTCGCCATTTTGCAGTACGCGAAGCAGTTTGGTCTGCATGCCCAGACTCATCTCCGCGATCTCGTCCAAAAAGAACGTCCCGTGGTCGGCCACTTCGAACAAGCCCGCGCGCGGGCGAGCGGCGCCCGTGAACGCGCCTCGCACGTGCCCAAACAAGGTCGACTCGAGCAGTCCTTCGGGGATAGCGCCGCAATTTTCGCTCACGAACGGCCGCTTCGCGCGTGGCCCGTTTTCATGAATGGCG
>DATHOI010000951.1:0-3414 GCA_035485095.1 Polyangiaceae bacterium
CCCGTGGCCCCCAGCGTGCAGGGGCAGACAGGGACGGCCGCGGCCACGGCCTGGTGCGCGCTCGCTGTGACGCAAATCAAAGCGGATTTCGGACCGAGCGGCACGCTGGCCGCCTCGGTTTCCGTCACCGCCACGCCGCCCGTGTGCACCGCATCGGTTCAAGCCACCGCAAACTGTGAAGCGAGCTGCGACGTGAACGCGAGTTGCGACGTGAAGGCCAATCCGCCCACTTGCACTGGTGGCACGCTCAGCGTGGACTGCCAGGGCGACTGCACCGCGATGGCCGGCGTATCGCTGGAATGCACGGGCAGCTGTGATGTCGGCTGCACGGGCAGCTGCACGGTGACGCCCGGTACCGTCAAGGTCGACTGCAAGGGCACGTGCCAAGGCAATTGCACGGCCGCGGTTGCCGGCGGTTCGACGACGGGCACCGGCATCCAAGCCGACGGCACCTGCGACGGTCAATGCGACGGCACCTGCAGCATCGACCAGACCACGACGACCGTCAATTGCGCGGGCACGTGCGACGGCCATTGCGGTGGGACCTGCAAAGGCAGTGCGACCGCGTCGGTCAAGTGCAACGGCACGTGCATGGGCAGCTACACGCCCCTGCAATGTGAGGGCGGCACGCTCAAGGCGAGCTGCATGGTCGACGCGAATTGCGAAGCCAACTGCAACGCCAGCGCTAGCGCCAAGGCGCAATGCACGGCGCCGAGCGTCTCGGTCACAGCGCAAGCCAATGCGGGCGTGGACGCCGGGCAGCTTCAAGCCGCGATCGACTCGCTCAAGACGAACCTGCCCAACCTCTTGATCGCGTTCAAAGGGCGCGGTGCGACATTCGCGGCCGACGCTGCTCTGGCCGTGAAGGCGGGCTTGAACATCGCAGGCTCCGGTCAGCTCGGCGCCGGTGGCGCCGTCTGCGCGGTCGACATCGGGGCGGCAATTCAGACCGCCGTCTCCAATATGTCGTCTGCGGTGTCCGCGGCGACCTCGGTAGGTCTAGCGGTCAACGTCGGTTCCTGAGCCGCTACCAGCGCGAAAGCCCAAAAAACGGCGCGTCCCACGTGGACGCGCCGTTCTGCTTTTGTGCGAAAAGCCCGTGATTATCCCAAGCTGAGACGCTGCCTCGTGGGGGGCATTCCGCAACACTCAAGTTCATCGGCGCGGTGCCGTTCTCTGCTTTCGGAGACATGGCTGTCGCGCAAAACCTCGAGTCACGTCCGGCACTAGACGGGAAATACGCGCTGCTGCGAGAGATCGGGTCCGGCACGAGCGGCACCGTGTACGAGGCCGAGCACTTGGTCGTAGGCAAATACGTCGCGATCAAGGTGATGAACCGCGACGCCTTCGCTGACCCCACTCATCGCGACCATTTCGTGGCCGAAGCGCGCGCTGCGGCGCGCATCGCGCACGCCAATGTCGTGGACATTCACGATCTCGGTTTGACGCCGGAAGGCGTACCCTACTTGGTGATGGAGCTACTGCGCGGCGAGACTCTGGAGGACATCATCGACGCGCGCGGCGCGCTACCGCCGACATACGCGTGTGAGCTGATGCTGCAGGTCTTGGCGGGCCTCTCCGCCGCACATGCGCAAGGCTTCCTGCACTGCGACTTGAAGCCCGCCAACGTCATGGTCACGCACCCGCGCCCAGACCGCCCGCACGTGAAGGTGCTCGATTTCGGCATCGCGCGCCGCATGTTGGAAGCCGACGGCAGCACGGCCAAAGGGTCCGGCGGCACGCCAATGTTCATGTCACCCGAACAAGCTCGGGGCGAAGCGGTCGACGCACGCAGCGACATCTACTCCGCGGCGGCAATGCTGTACGCGATGCTCGCCGGCCGCGATCCATTCGAAGGCAAGACCGCCGGCGCGGTGTTGCAGCGCGTCGTCGCGGGCGACTTCGTTCCGCTCAGCCAAGCCAATCCGCAAGTGCCGAAGCTCCTAGCGACCATCGTCGAACGGGGGCTCGCGCTCGACCCACGGCGACGCATCGAGAGCGCCGAGGAGTTTGCCGAACACCTGCATCCGTTCCTCGGTGCAGCGGCACAAGCGTTGTCGCTCGGCCCCCAACGGCGCATGTTCAGCGACCCGATTCCACTCGTCGCCGCGCAACGAGAAGTGACGATTCAAGAATCGCTGTCACCCGAGCGACCGCCGCGGGAATCGTCGGTGGTGCCGATCCGGCTGGCCTCTTACGCTCGCGGCGTGACAGATTCGTTGCTCGTGGCTCCGCGCTTCCCGCGTTCAGCAAGCACGCCACGACTGGAAGTGGGCAAGGATTTCATGCCGCTCCCGGGCGAGGCTGGCTGGGAAGAGCTCGAGTCCCGGCGCGCGTCGACGCATTTGCCAGCGCTGCGGCGCACCGGAAGAAACGCATGGCCGGCTCTGATCGCGACAGCCATCGGCTTCGGAATCGGCGTGATCATCGCCTGGCTGTCTGGCGTGCTCTGAGACCGCCGTCGGCAGCCGCGCTACGCGGGCATTTGACAGACCCCTAGTTCGGCTCTACGTGCCGGGGCGTCATGAGCGAACAACTGAACGCGGCGCGCGAGATCGGCCCGGACGATCCGGTGCCCCAGGTCAAACACGTGATCCTCGTCATGAGTGGCAAGGGCGGCGTGGGCAAGAGCACCGTCGCTTCCAACCTGGCGCTCGCGTTGTCGCGCATGGGTCACTCCGTGGGTCTGCTCGACGCCGACATCTACGGACCGAGCATCCCGACGATGTTCGGGATCACCGGTCAGCCGCAGAGCGACGGTAAGCAGATCCAGCCGCTCGAGCGCTTCGGCATCAAGCTGATGAGCATAGGGTTTCTGCTGGAGGACCCGAAGTCCGCGATCGTGTGGCGCGGACCGATGCTGCACGGCGCGCTGTTGCAGTTCTTGAAAGACGTGAACTGGGGGAAGCTCGATTTCTTGTTGCTCGATCTGCCTCCGGGCACGGGAGACGTCGCGCTCACGCTGTCCCAAAAGGTTCGCAGCACGGGCGCTGTCATCGTCACGACACCGCAAGAGGTCGCTCTGCAGGACGTGTACAAGTCCGTGTCGATGGCGCAGAAGGTCGGCATCCCGCTGCTCGGCGTAGTCGAAAACGAGAGCTACTTCGTGTGTGACGGCTGCGAGAAGCGCCATGAGCTGTTCGGCAGCGGCGGCGGGCAGAGCATCGCCGATTTCGCAAAGGCACCGTTGCTCGGTCAAATCCCGCTGCACCCCTCGGTGCGCCAATGGGGCGACGCGGGCACGCCAGTGGTTCAAGCAGCCCCGGAATCGGAGACGGCGCGCGCTTTCGTGGCCGTAGCTGTGAAACTTTCGGAAAATCTCGGTCAGAGCGAGCCCGAGGCCGGGCTCTTGATCGACCGCAGCGGTGGCGTAAATCGGCGCTTGCCCATCGCGCGCTGAACGGAGCTGCAGCA
>DATHOI010000952.1:0-2497 GCA_035485095.1 Polyangiaceae bacterium
CGGGTCAGGTACGGCACCTGCGGCTCCGCCTCCGGGTTCAAGCGGTTGTGGCGCTCGCAAGACATCGCGTCATTGCGTAACTGCTGGTAGCTCGTGACGCCCCACACGTCGGCGGAGACATCGAATTTTTCAGCGAGCAACGCTTGGGCGCGGAGTACCTGCATCATGATCGAACCGCTGCCGAAGAGCTGCACGTGGTGCTTGAGCTTCTTCTCCGCACTCTTGAATTTGTAGATGCCGCGCAGCACGCCCTCGCGGGCGCCCTCGGGCATGGGCGGCATCGGGTAGTCTTCGTTTTGTAGCGTGATGTAGTAGTAAATATTCTCGTTCTTCTCGAACATTCGAAGCAAGCCGTCCTCGATGACGGCCGCCAATTCGAAGGCGAAGCTCACGTCGTAGGCAATGACGTTCGGCACGCTCATCGCGGCCATGTGGCTGTGGCCGTCCTCGTGTTGCAAGCCTTCGCCGTTCAGCGTGGTGCGCCCCGCGGTTGCGCCAAGCACGAAGCCGCGCGCCATCGAGTCGCCCGCGGCCCACAATTGGTCGCCGGTGCGCTGAAACCCGAACATCGAATAGAAGATGTAAAACGGGATCATCGGCTGCCCGAGCACCGAATACGAAGTGGCCGCCGCGGTGAAGGACGCCATCGAGCCCGCCTCGGTGATGCCCTCTTCGAGCACTTGGCCGTCTTTGCTCTCGCGATAGTAGAGCAATTTGCCCTTGTCGATCGGCTCGTAGAGCTGACCATGCGCGGCATAGATACCAACCTGGCCGAACAGCGCGTCCATACCGAAAGTGCGCGCTTCGTCCGGCACGATCGGGACCACGCGTTTGCCGATCGTCTTGTCACGCAGCAGCTTCGCCAACATGCGCGAGAACACCATCGTGGTGGAGGCCTCGCCTTTGGCCATGCCTTGATAAAATTCGGCGAACAGCTCGGGCTTGGGCGCCTCGAGCTTCACGTCGACACTGCTGCGCCGCTTGGGCAGCGGGCCACCCAGCACGCGCCGACGCTCGAGTAAGTACTCGACCTCGGGGCTGTTCATGCCGGGGTGAAAGAACGGTGACTCGTCGATTTTGTCGTCGCTGATCGGCAATTCCAAAATATCCCGGAACGCCTTGAGCTCACTCGACTGCATCTTCTTCTTCGAGTGCGTGACGTTGCTGCCCTCGAAGCTTTCGCCGAGCATCCAACCCTTGACGGTGTGCGCGAGCACCACCGTGGGCCGGCCTTTGGTCTCGAGCGCACGCTTGTAGCCGGCGTATACCTTATGACTGCTGTGGCCACCGCGCCGCAACTTACCCACTTGGTCGTCGCTCAAATGGCTGACGAGCTCGAGCATCCGCGGATCGCGGGCGAAAAACGCCTTGCGCACGGTTTCACCGGAAGCTGTGGTGAGCCGCTGCCATTCACCGTCGACGATCGTATTCAGGTGATCGCGCAGCACGCCTTCCGTGTCGCGCGCGAAAATCTCGTCCCAGTTATCGCCCCAAATCACCTTCACCACGTCCCAACCCGAGCCACGGAACACGGCTTCCAGATCTTGGATGATCTTGCCGTTGCCACGCACCGGACCGTCGAGACGCTGCAAGTTGCAGTTGACGACGAACGTCAGATTGTCGAGCTTCTCACCGGCCGCGATGCGCAGCGCGCCGAGCGTCTCGGGCTCGTCGGTCTCGCCGTCACCGACGAAGCACCACACGTGCGACTTCGAGGTGTCGGCGAGCCCGCGATTTTCCATATAGCGATTGAAGCGCGCTTGGTAGATAGCCCCGATCGGCCCGAGTCCCATGCTGACCGTCGGGAACTCCCAATAGTCGTTCATGAGCCGCGGGTGCGGGTACGACGAGAGGCCCTTGCCGCGCTCGGTTTCACGGCGAAAGTGCTCCATGTGGTCGACCGTGAAGCGGCCCTCCAGGAACGAACGCGAATACATCCCGGGCGAAGCATGACCCTGGAAATAAACCTGGTCGCCAAGGCCCTCGCCGTCCTTGCCACGGAAGAAATGGTTGAAGCCAATCTCGTACAGCGTCGCGCTCGAGGCGTAGGTCGAGATGTGCCCGCCAATGCCGTCGTACTTCTTGTTGGCGCGATTCACCATCACCGCTGCGTTCCAGCGGATGATGCGGCGGATCCGGCTCTCCAAGTACTCGTCGCCCGGAAACTCCGGCTGTTCTTCGACGCGGACCGTGTTCACGTAGTCGGTGTTGAGCGGCAGCACGGGCGCGACGCCCTGACGCCGACCGTCCTCAATCGTGCGCTCCAGCAGAAAACGAGCGCGCTCGCGGCCCTCGTGATCGACCACGGATTTGAGCGAATCAATCCATTCCCGCGTCTCGACGGGATCCCTGTCTGATTCCGGCCTGTAGCTGTCCACTGTAGCTCCTGCTCTCGAATTGGGTGAGGTCTCGGGCGGCCCCGCGCAAGCTCGGGCGGCCCTGCCCGAATACGTAGGCCGAGCCCGTCGCTTCTTCAACCCTCAGGACAGCTATTTTC
>DATHOI010000953.1:0-5260 GCA_035485095.1 Polyangiaceae bacterium
CTCACAAGCGGCGCGCGCTGACGCCAATCTCGAGACGCTCGACAACCTGCGTGACAACCTGCTCGCCCACGGCCGCTCGATCAGCGAGATGCCGCACGTGGTCCAGTACAACAAGCGAGATTTGTTCGACGTCATGCCGATCGACGAGCTCGACCGGCAGCTCAATCGCGCGGGCGCGCCATCGTTCGCCACCACGGCCACGACAGGCGAAGGGGTGTACGAGTCTCTCGAGGCGATAACGCGCGCAGTTCTCGACGATTTCGAGCGACGCGTGCCCGGTCAACGTGGCGTCGAACCGACCTCGCTCGAGCTGCCCGAGGGTGGCCTGATGGAAGCCTTGCGGCGTGCGGAAGACAGCGACGCATGGGGCGACGAGCTCGCCGAGCGCGCTGCGCGCGCGGTGCAGCGGCACCCGAGCGGGGTGATGCTGCTCTCGGAGGTGCCTGAAGCCGACGTGGGCGAAGCGGTCGCGCGCGCCGTGGTGCACGAGCCGCAAACCGATCTGCCGGTCACCACGCCGCCCGCTCCGCGCACTCCGACTCCCTTGCCAGCCGTTGACGCACAGGACGCACGCGGCGTTCCGCCCATGAGCGAGCCGCCGCCTGCGCCGCGGCTGTCGAGCATGTCGCCGCCGCTTCGCCCGTCGGAGGCAAACGAATCCGGTGTGAGCTTCGATTTGCTGTGGCCGGCGCAGGAGCGGGGTACGGTGCGCGAGCTGGAGACCTCTCTTTCTCAAGGTGATTTCGAGCGTGGGGTGACGCTGGCCGATCAGCTAGTCGCGCGCGCGCTGGCCAGCGCAGCCACGCTGCTCGGCGGCAATTTGGATGCACCGCGCGATCCGTCGACTGTGGCGTTGTTGCTTGGGCTCGAGGGCCGTCGCTATTTGGAATTTCGCGCGCTCGTGCGCGACGTGCGCGGCGGACGCGGTGTGAGCGCCAATGACGCGCTCTCGGCCTACGCGATGGCCATCGAGGTTCGCTTGGCGCGCGCCCGCATTCGCAGCAGTCACTGAGCGCGAATTAGTTCGTCGTGGCGACTGCGGAAACTGGGCCCGCGGCTGGTGCCGTGTCTGCGCCGACTTGCAGCTGCCCGACCCAACTGCCGCTCAGGCTGGTGACCGAAGCGTCGTCGCCGACCACCGCCGCTCCGGTTCCCGTGACGCTGAGCGTCGCGCTCACGTTGCCGGAGGCGTCGCTGGCGTTTTGCCAGAGCGCCGCAATGGCGGCGTTGCAGGCATCCAGAACGCAGCTTTCGTTGCAGCCGGCGTACGCCGTGCTGCCCGGAGTGGTGCCGTGCGCGATCAGGGTTTGGGCGACTAGCGCGCAGTCCGCGCTGTCCGATAGCGCGCTCTCCACGGACAAGGCTTGCGGAACCTCCAGCAGCGCGGGTGCGACCGCCAACGCTGTCAGCAAGCGCGAAGGCAGCCAACTGAGCTGGGTACCGAGCAACAAAGTGTCGCTCGAGTCAGCCGACCAAGTGGTTTGAAAGGTCGTAGGAAAGCCCGCACTGCCCGCAGGCACTCCGGCGACCGTGCTCAGGGTCATCAGCGCGCCGCCAGGCAGCGCGCTGAGCTGGGTCGCGAAGGTGTCGGGCGCGTAGAAGCTAGCGAGCCCCGCGTTGAACCAGCGATCCGCCGGAGCGCGTAGAAGCGTCGCGGCTCCGCTGCCGAGTGCGGTATCGAGCGCTGAGTCCCAGCCTTGTGCCAGGCGAGCGGCGCTGAACGGCTCACGGCTCGCGGTCGCGGTGGCAGCGACCATGGCGTCGAGTAAGGCCGTGACGTCGCTGGTCGCGCCATTTACGAGTGCGCTCTCGGCGTCGCTGATCGATGCGCTGAGCAGCTTGGAAAGGGCGGCTGCGGGTTGCGTGGGCCCGAAGCGCAGTGCGAGCGTCGTGGCCGCGAGATTGAGCGGCCGATCACTGGCGTAAACGAGGACTTGATTGCCGTCTTCTTCACTGAGCGCGCTCTGATCCGCACAGCCGCCGATGTAGTGCCCCGCGCGCAAGGTCACCGCCAGATCGACGCCAACCGGCACTTTGACGAGTTCGAGCGCTTGACCCGCCGCCGCTGTCGCTACGAGTGGCCCATCAGGTGGGGGATTGCCCATCAGCTCCGCGCATTTCACTCCCGCGCTCGCGGTCGCCGTCCACTCGGTCACGGGGCGCATCCCGCTGTACGAAGGCAACACCAGCAACGTCGTGTAGTTCGAAGCGCTGACGGACACACCAAGCCAGGCTTGCACCGTCGCGACCGACGCTCGCACCGTGAAGCTCGTCGGCGAGCTGGGCGCGGTCAACGTGACTTTGGCGACCCCCGTCGCGTCGGTGTCCACCTCGCTCGCGTCCAACGCGGCGTCCCCGGGTGCGCTATCGGAGCCCGACCCCAAGAGCGCAAAGCGCACATGGAAATTGCCGGGGGGCGTCGTCGCGACGGTGAGCTGCTGCGTTGCTTTGGGCTCGAGGTTCAGAGTGTCGCTGGGCTCGAAAGCTAGGGAATCGGGGGTAGGCTCGGCGTCGGCCGCGTCACCGCCAGCGTCGCTCAGTGAGGCGGCCGAGCCGGCGTTGGCAGCGAGCGCGCCGCTGTCGGCCGCCGCGCTGTCACATGCCGCCGCAAGCGCAGCGGATGACGCGACGCACAGCACCGAAACGGCTACGCGGCAGACAAAACCCATCTTCAAGACCTAAGTAAGTGAGCTCGGAAAGGGTAGAACCTCTGCGCCGAAGCGCAAGCAAAAGCACGAGCGTCGCGCGAGATGTCGCGCAGAGGGCCCTCGGGAGCCGCGCGCGCCGGCCTTCCCCGAAAGTGCAGAAGAGCCACTGAAAGTGCTAGGGTTTTGGTTTCGTGGCTTCACTAGTCCCCCCATCGATCAAACTCCTCATCGTCGAGGACGAGCCGGGCCTTCGGCAGATGCTCGAGATCTTGTTTCGGCGCGAGGGTTACACGGTGGTAGCTGCTCCAGGTTGTCGAGCTGCGCTCGAAGCCATTGGACAGCATCCGCAGCCGTTTCCAGTCGTGCTGTCGGATCTAGCAATGCCCGACGGTTCCGGACTCGACGTGCTGGCGGCAGCCAAGGCGCGTCACTCCGCCACCGAGGTAATCCTGATCACCGCTCATTCCACGGTCGAAAACGCGATCGGCGCCATGCGGCATGGCGCGTACGACTTCGTCGCCAAGCCGTTCGACGCAACCGAGCTGGCGGCGTTGGTCGGCAAAGCTTTGGAGAAGCAGGCGCTCGCGCTCGAAAACCAACGCTTGCGAGCGCGCGTCTCGGAGCTCAACGACACCGAGGTGCTCGGGCGGAGCTCTGCCATGCGCGGCGTGCTGGATCTGGTGCAACGCATCGCCAACATGCGCACGACCGTGCTCATCACCGGTGAAAGTGGCACTGGCAAAGAGCGCGTGGCTCGCGCCGTTCACGACGCATCCGATCGTCGCCAAAAACCATTTCTGGTCGTCAACTGCGGTGCTCTCCCCGAAGCCCTGATGGAAAGCGAGCTGTTCGGGCACGAGAAGGGAGCCTTCACTGGTGCTCAAAGCAAACATTTGGGCCTCTTTCGCGAGGCCAACGGCGGCACCGTGCTGCTCGATGAAGTCGGGGAATTGCCCGCTAATTTGCAGGTGAAGCTACTGCGCGTACTGCAAGAACGGAGCGTGCGCGCCGTGGGCGCGACGCAGGAGACGCCGATTGACGTGCGCGTACTCGCGGCCACGAATCGCGACGTCGAAGCCGACGTGAGCGCCGGGAAGTTTCGGCAGGACCTGTACTACCGCCTGAACGTGATTCGCATCGAGCTCCCTCCACTGCGCGAGCGTCGCGAGGACATTCCGATCTTGGCCGAGCGCTTCATGCGTCGCTTCGCGGACGAAATGAGCAAAGAAGTGAACGGCTTTACCCCGGACGCGATCCGCGCGCTGCAAGCTTATGCTTTCCCTGGCAACGTTCGTGAGCTCGAAAATATGCTGGAACGCGCCGTTGCGCTGGCGGGCTCGCGCGTCATCGGTTTGGGGGATTTCCCGCAGGAATTGAGCGGCACTGCGGGCGCGCCGGGAGGCACTTTGCTCGACTTGCCGGAGCTCGGCTGCAACCTCGATGAAGTCGTGAACGAGGTCGAGCGTCGGCTGATCACGGCGTCGCTGGAGCGCACGGGCGGCGTGCGCACCGCCGCGGCAAAGCTGCTCGGGATCAGCTTCCGATCGATGCGTTACCGCTTGGCAAAGCTCGGTCTCGGGGAAGACGAGAGCCCGGACGACACGCGCGAGAGCGAGTAGGCGCACCTGATTCCAGCCGGCGCGTCCTCTCGCACCGCCGCGCGTTATGGTCCAGCGTCGAGACCCAAGCTAGGCCAAGCGTCGTTCAGGCGATGAACCATGTCGGTGCGCGTGTCGTAGACGAGATCGAGGCGCGCGTCGCGCTGCGTGGGGAAACGCTTGATATACACCGAATACATCGCATCGACGTTGTCGGCGCTGCCTTCGCGCAGCGTAAACCAAAGTCCTTCTTCGACGTCTTTTTGCGCGAGGTTCGGATCGACGAGGGCGGTTTGCCAAGCGCTGACTGACTCGGCGGCCAACCCCAATTTCCCGAGCAACCGTGCTCGTTCGACCGGCGTGGCGCTAAGGGGTAGCGCGTCCACGGTGTGTCGCTGGCTCTCCATGTCCGGCAAGCGCCGCGCGAGCGCGTTGCCCTGAGGGTACTCAGGGAATAGTGCCAGGGCTCGCGCCAAGTGAACGCGCGCGACGTCGAAATGGTTCAAGTAGCTTTGAAACAGAGCAAGATTCAGGGAGAACAGCGGGACGCCCGGAAATCTGAGCGCGATGGGCGTCAGTAGCGCGGACGCTTCTTGGTAACGCCCGGCGCGCGCCGCCACGGTCGCCGCGTTGTTGACCGTGATCGCGTAGGCGTCGAAGTCCGGGTTGGCGCCGTGGCTAAAAACGGACAGCGCTCGCGGGAACAGTCCGGCCCTGGCGTACAAACTGCCGAGCTCGACGCAAGCCAGCGACGGATCGGCGTCACTTTCGCGGAGCGCGGTCGTCCAAAAACGCACTTCGTCCGACCAACTGCTGGCGCGTACGAAAGTGACGGCGGCGAACGATACGGCGAGCAGCGCCGTGAGGGCTGCGAGAACCGTGGCGCGCGACGAGCTGGCGAGCTTCGGCGTGAGCGCCAACACCAGGCCAGCCACGGGCAGATACATGAAGCGGTCGGCTGCCAGCACGTTGATCGAAAACGGAATCAGGTGCAGCACCAGACCGAGTGCCACT
>DATHOI010000954.1:0-5184 GCA_035485095.1 Polyangiaceae bacterium
ATGTGAGCTGCCGCGGGGCAGCAGCAGCTCGAGCTAGCCCTTTTGTTTGCGGCTCAGTTGTTGGCGCACGGCCTGACCGATCGCCGCGCTGACGTTTTTGCTCTTCGACAAGATGCGTAGATCGCTGTCGCGCAAATGGGGGATCAGGCGCGTGGCGAAGGTCAGGGGCGTGCGCGGATTCATGACCAAGTTGATTTTGACTTGGTAGCTGCGCGTGAACTCTCGGTTGAGCGCGATTTGACGAAGCACGTCGTCGGACACGGCGCGGCTGGCGCTGATCTGCGCGGCTTCGTTCTCGCGTAGGAGCGGGCTCTTCACGGCGGCGGTGGCGACCAAGCGATTCGGATCGCGCACCAAAATCAAGCGCTCGCCGGCGCTGCCCAACGTCGCGGCTCGGATCTTCTGGCTCACCGTCATCTGCGCGAGCTTCGCGTGCAGCGGCAGCACCTCTGCCTTGAGCTTCTCTTCACCCTCTTCGTCGACTTCGTGGGTGTCCGGGTTCTGTTCGTCGATCTGGAGCTTTTCGCCGAGCTGATTGGCCTCTTTGAAGAGCACGTCGTCGAAGTACGGCTCCTCCGCCGGCTCGAGGATGAGCTCATTTTTGATGGCCTGCGCGGCCTCGGCAAAGGCTGGGATCTGAAGCTCGAGGTTGTGGCGTACGGCCAGCTCGACCAGGCGATCCGCTGTCGACATGCGGACCCGCTTGTTCATGTACAGCTTCTCGATCACGGTCGGATTCTTGAGCATCAGCTCTTCATTGGTGGCGATCAGCTCGCCGGCGCGCTCGTCAGCGGCGTCGGCCATGATCTCGAGCGCTGCCGTGCCGATGCGCGACATGCGCAAGAGCGCCGTGACCACCTCGTGCTGATTCGGGTAGGCACGCGTCAGCTCGAGGATCACGCTGCCCGGTAGGTCCGCGCTGAGCGCGCCTTGCAAGATCGGCGGGGGTAACTTGGCGAGCGTCGCGCGCGCGAGCTCGGCGACCTTCGCGTCCTCGCTGCCCGCGAGCACCGAGACCACGATCACGATGTCGCCCGGTTTCGCGCCCGGGATCACGCCGCGCGCCGCCATCAGCTTGACGGGCGCGGGTGCCTCCGCGGACAGCACCTTCTGTGCTGCGGGGGGCAATTTCTCGAGCTCGATGTCCGCGTCCATACTGATGACCGATGAGCACACAACGGTAGCACGTGAGCCCGGTTGCCGCGGCGGGCTCTCGCGGCTATTGGTGAGTGAGCGAGACTCGGTTTCCCAAATAGTCCCGGCGTCTCGGGTGCAAGGAGCCTTCATGGGTATCATGGATTTCGTCAAGGGCGGCGTGCAGCGGATGATGATCGCGCGCCCGGATTCCGAGAAGCAGAAGATCGTCTACAAGCACCCGGATCAGAACTTCCCCTTTTGGAGCCAGCTCACCGTCGACTCGGACGAGGTGGCGCTGTTCTTCAAGAACGGCAGCTACGTCGCCGCGCTGACGACGCAAGGCTCGCCGCACACGCTGCAAGCGGGGAACTACCCGTTCATCGGCAAGCTGATCGATTCCTACACGGGTGGGAACTACTTCATCAGCGAGATCTTCTTCGTTACGATCCGCGACATTTTCAATCAAGCGTTCGGCGATCAGATCGGCTCGATGCGTGACCCAGAGCTCGACATTCGCGTCACGCCGCGCGCGTTCGGGACGTACTCGTTCCGCATCGTCGATCCGGTGAAATTCGTGATCGGGTTCGTGGGGCAGGGCGGCGGCAATGTCGACCAGAGCATGAACTGGGTTCGCGACATGCTGTTCATGGGCCTCAAATCGACGCTCACACGCATGATCAAAGCCGGCGAAATGACGCTCATGGACGTCGGCGGCTGCGGTCCCGACGTCGCGCGCGCAATCGTCAATGACTGCCCGGATCTATCGAATATCGGCGTCAAAGTGACGGCGATCGCCAAGCTGAACATCAGCTTGAACGACGAGGATCAAAAGCGCGTCGACGAGATGCAAGATCAGATCGTGCAAGCCAAGGTCGACGCGCGCAAAGCAAAGATCGGCGTGTCGCAAGCCGAGGCGCAGGCGCAGCAACGTCAGTTCGAGCTCGATCAAGATTTCATGAACCGGCAGCGCTACGTGAACCAGATGGATGTCGGGCGTTATCAGCAGTACGCGCAAGCGGAAGCCACGCTCGGTATGGGCCAAGGGCTCGCGCAGGGTGGGGAAGGCGTTGCTGCCGCGGGGCTCGCGTCCGGCATGGCGCTCGGAGCCGGTCTGAACTACGGCGCGCGCGCCGCTGTGCCGCCCGGCTACCCACCTCAGGGCTATCCACCACCGGGTTATCCACCGCAAGGCTATCCGCCGCCGGGCTATCCGGGTGCTCCGCCCGGCTATCCCCCACCCGGCTACGGCGCTCCGCCCGGCTACCCGCCCCAAGGTTATCCGCCGCCAGGTTATGGTGCGCCACCAGGCTACGGTGCACCGCCGCCCGGCGCTCCGCCGCCGGCTTATGTCGCGCCGCCGGCAGCCGCAGCACCCGGTGCGGGCGCTGCGGCGCCTGGCGCGCACTGCACGGCGTGCGGCGCCGCCAATCCGCCCAATGCCCGGTTTTGTGCGGAGTGCGGGCGGCAAGTCACCCCCGGCTAGCCGCGCGGTCGAGCCGCTGAGCCCGCCTCGTGGGCACGACGGTGCTACCTTTTTCGAGGGCGATCGTGGACGACACGCTGCTGCAATTCGGACGCGCCGCGGGCGCTGCGACGGAGCCCGCGCCCGTCGACGCCCGCCGCGCGACCGTGTGTCGTGTGTGCGGGCATCACTTCTCGTCCGACGGACGGTTCTGTCCGTTCGATGGCGAACCACTGAGCGCGTCGAGCGATTGGGATCCGTCGCTGGACCCGCTGATCGGTAGCGTGATCGACAATCGCTACGAGGTTTTGTCGGTGCTGGGTGAAGGTGGGATGGGCGTCGTGTACGCCGCGCGCCACCGGGCGCTCGGCAAGGGCTTTGCGGTCAAGGCGCTGCGCAAGGATCTAGCGAGTGACGGCGAGATCGCCGCGCGCTTCATCCAAGAAGCGCGCACGGCGGCCTCCGTGTCGCACCCCGGCTTGGTCGAGATCACCGATTTCGGCAAGTTGCCGAGCGGGCAGCCATTCTTCGTGATGGAGCTGCTGGAGGGACAATCGCTGGCGGAGCTGATCCGCCGCGGTGGGCCCATTCCCGCGGCACGCGCGGTGAATATCGTGCGCCAAATCGCGGAAGCTTTGGGCGCCGCGCATGAGCTGTCGATCGTGCATCGCGATCTCAAGCCGGACAACATTCACGTCGCGACCGATGATGCGGGGCGCGACCGCGTGAAGATCGTCGACTTCGGGCTGGCCAAGGTGATCGGCACGAGCCGGCTCACGCGCGCGGGCATGGTCTTCGGTACGCCGCACTACATGAGCCCCGAGCAAGCCATGGGTGAGGCGACCGATCATCGCGCCGACATCTACGCGCTCGGCGTCGTGATGTACGAGATGTTCACTGGGCGAGTGCCGTTCGAGGCCGATAGCTACATGGGCGTCCTGACCAAGCACATGTACATGGCGCCGACGCCGCTCAGCCAAATCGCCGGTACCGAGAAGCTCGCCGCGCTCGAGGACGTCACCTTGCGCTGCCTCGAGAAGAAACCCGATCACCGTTACCAAACGCTGCGTGAGCTGATCCACGATTTGGATCGCGTATTCATCGCGACCGGTCAGCATCGCGCCACACCGCGCCATCGCCGCGCGACGCCGCGCTCGTTGTTGGCCGACGAGCTCGAGCTGCCCAGCCGAGAAGAGCTCAGCATTGCTTTAGAGCACGCGGGTCTGAAGCGCTGGCCACGTTGGCCCATCGTGCTCATCGGCGGGCTCTTCTTGTTGGGTATCGGTAGCGTGCTGGCCCTGCGTCGGCCGCGCGCCGAGCTCCCCGGTCAGGCCGTGCCGAGCGTGCCCGAGCGGGTCGCGCCGCAGCCTATTGTGACAGCTCCGTTACCTGCGTTGCCGGCCGTGTCAGTGCGGTCCGCTTTGTCTGCACACCCCTTGCTATCGGCCGCTCCGGAACCGGTCGCGAGCCCGGTTTTGCCCAAGCCTGTGCGCCGGACCGTGGAGCGCGTGGCGGCTCCCGCCCCGGTGACGCCGAGCGCGGCGGTCGCGCAGAAAAAGCCGGCTTCTTTGGGCGCGTCGGAAATTGTCGACCCCTGGGCGAAGTGACGGGCACGTCGGCGCGAGTGCGCTATGTCTGCCGGGTGGGCTTTCTCGCTCCAGAAAAATGAATCTGGCAGGTCTAACGGTAGCGATGGGCCGTACCGGGCTTGACAGAGTAGCTCAAGCCCGGGAGTCTTCCGAAGACTCGACGGGGGCTGATATCTAGTGGCAAAAAAGCAACTTCTTCTGGTCGACGCCGATCCCCGCAGCGTGCGGGTGCTGGAGGTCAGTCTCAAGAAAGCTGGCTACAGCGTAACGACTGCGACCGACGGCCAAGATGCGCTCGCCAAGATCGAATTTTCGACGCCCGATCTCATCTTGAGTGACACGCGGCTGCCGCGGCTCGACGGTTACGAGCTCGTGCGGCGTCTGAAGGAGCACGCCGAGTTCGCGCAGTTGCCGGTCGTGTTCCTGACCAGTCAAAAGTCGATCGAGGACAAGATCCGCGGCCTCGAGCTGGGCGTGGAAGACTACCTGACCAAGCCCATTTTCGTGCGCGAGCTGATCGCGCGCGTGAATTTGCTGCTCGCGCGGCGCACGCAGGAAAAAATGGCCACGAGCATGCCCACCAGCCGGCGCACCCGGCTGAGCGGCTCACTCGAGGACATGGGCGTCGTCGATCTGCTCCAGACCTTCGAGGTCAGCCGCAAGAGCGGCATCGCGCGCATCAGTGACGGCCGCCGTGAAACGCGCGTGTTTTTCCGCGACGGCAAGGTGGTGGATGCCGAGCTCGGCCGGCTCCGCGGCGAAGAGGCCGTGTACCGCGCGCTGATCTGGATCTCGGGCAGCTTCGAGGTCGAGTTCTGCCCCGTCGCCAATGAGGACATCATTCCGACGTCGACTCAGGGCCTGCTGATGGAGGGCATGCGCCGGGTCGACGAGTGGGGGCGCCTGCTCGAGCAGCTCCCGCCGCTGAAGACTATTTTCGAGGTCGACCACGAACAATTGGTCGAGCGCTTGAACGAGATCCCGGACGAGCTGAAC
>DATHOI010000955.1:0-9069 GCA_035485095.1 Polyangiaceae bacterium
GCCGAGAGCAATCCGTCCATCGTCGCGCGAGTCGGGACGTCGAGCGGCGGCGGCGGGCACGGCGCGCTGTCTGTCGACGGGGGCACGGGCTGGTCGTCCTTCGAAACGGAGCCCACGGGCAACAACGGCTCCGGCACTATCGCGGTCTCGGCCGATGGCAGCACGCTGCTCTGGGTGCCGCGTCGCGCGTCGACCGCCAGCGCGTCGAGCTTTCTCGCCTTCAACTACTCGACGGATCAGGGCGCAACGTGGCAAGCCTGTGCGGGCATCCCGGCGGGGTCGCGCGGCTCAGCCATCTCCGACCGCGTGAACGCCTCGAAATTTTACGCTCTCGTCGGGACCGCCGTGTACGCGAGCAGCGACGGTGGCAGGACATTCAACGCGACCGGCGCCTCAGTGAGTGGCGCGCTCAGCTTGCATAGCCCCTTCGGTCAAGAGGGAGACGTCTGGATCGCCGCCAGCGGCGGGCTGTATCGTTCGCTCGACTCGGGTCAAACCTTCACCCAGCTCGCCGCGAGCAGCGCGGCGATCGATCTGAGCTTCGGCAAGGCCCAAGCAGACGGCGGCTACCCTGCGCTCTATCTCTCCGGCACGGCGGGCGAAAGCTCAGGGATCTTGCGCTCCGACGATATCGGCGTCACGTGGAACCGCGTCAACGACGACTCGCATCAGTTCGGGTACATCAGTCACGTCAGCGGGGACCCACGCGTGTACGGGCGAGTCTATCTCGGCACGGGCGGCCGCGGCATCATCTACGGCGACGTGCGACAGTAGCCCTCAAGGCGCGCCAGGCGCCTTGCTGACGATTACATCCGTCGGCGGACTCTGCTCGGTGTCCTTCACGTACCAAACCGACAGATCGTCGTACTGCTTGGCTTGGATCGTGAAATCATAGGCACCCGACGGAGTCAGCTGACCACCGATGACGTTGGTCGTGTGGTTCAGCGCGAATACCTCGCTCTCCGGCGGAACGTTGCCAGTGAGGCGCACGTTGCCGTCGGCGTCGGCTCCGGACACGGTGGGATCGCTCGGCGGCGGTAAGGGCAACGTGGGAGACAGGCAGCCCGCCAAACAGAGCGCCGCCCCAACGAGCCACCGGCGGCGGGTGCGGAACGACATCGACGCTGAGCCTAGCACGCCATGTGCCGCGCCCCAGCGCCCAGCGTGCTTGCCCTAAATGGCTGAATTTAAAGATATTTACTGAAAAACTCAGCCATTGACCGGGCGCTTGGAGCCAGGCTGAAGCAAACTTGATTGCTGGCAACGCCAACTCGGTTGGCTAGTCTAGCTCGGGCTTCGGGCACCGATTAATGGGCCGAAAACGCGGCAGGTGATAACGCCAGGTCTGGCGTATTGGGTCGATGGCTCGACGGGCAAAGCGGAACGTAGCAAGAGCGCACGGAGAAAACCGTGGCCGGTAACGCTTGGGGTCCGGGAGCGTTGGCAGCGCGCGTGCAACGCCTGCATCTGCCGCACATCGGCCGCGAGGCGCTCGAGCCGCAGCGCTTGCTGCGTGGCCTGCGACCGATGCCGCTGCTCTTGCTGGTGACCTGGTTGATTCAGCGCACCGATGGCGTCGCGGCAAACGTGCGCGCGGAAACCGATCTGACGCGTGCCGTCGTCTTGGCTTTGGCAGAGCGCGGACTCAGCGCCGACGCCGACGACGTTCACTTCATCAGCGATACCGCGACTCTCGCCAAATCTCCAGTGGGCCGACCGCGCGCGGTGGCTCGGGCTCAACACGGCAGTGACCCCGCCGATATCTTCGTCGTCGAGACGCGGGTCTCGCCGGAAGGGCATCTGATCGAGCTCACCGACGTGTTCAACATCACGGATACGTCTGCGGCAGACGAACGCTCGCTGATCGTCAACGGTGATCGCGCGGCGTGGGTCATCGGTCAGGACAACGCCATCGCGAGCGTGCAATACGCCGACTTCCGTGGTGAGCCGAAGCCGACGGGCCGCGGTTGGACCCCGCTTTCACGGGCTCAGAACGCGCTGACGAACCTGCAGGAAACTGGGCAACTGGAGGGTGTCGGGCGGCGCAGCTTCAAGCTCGAGCCGCTCGCGTACAAGGTCGTGCTCGGCTTCTCGCCCGGCGCTCTGCTGGTCGACGCAGATTCGCACCGCATCCGCATCCAAACCGATCCGCCGCTTTCACTCGAGCCAAACCCGTGGTTGCTCGAGCAAACACCACCCAAAGCCCGACCCGGAAACTTGGTGACTTGGGCCGTCGACCGCGTGCGCTCTCTACCGTGGTTCGGCGATGACCGCATGCAATGGTTGAAAGCGGTCGCGTTCGACGGCGTCGATCATTTCAATCAAATCGTCGGCACGGTAACCGGGGACGACGGCTCGGACACCGTGAAAGAAGAGCTCGGCGATCTGTTCAGCAACCCTTCGAGCGAAAGCACGGATCCGGAGACGGGCTGGCCGCCAGCACCCATGGAACCGATGCTCGACCCGCCGCTCAAGGGCGAGGGCAAATGGTCGTCGCTCGACAAGGATCCGTTCGTCAAAAAAAATCCCGGCGCGGCATCACCGTTCGTCTTCTCGTTCATCCGCAGCGATCGGGCGCGCATCTACTCGCAGATCTTCGTGACCCTCTGGGATCCACGACAAGTCGAGCTCCACGCGATGAGCGGCACCGTCGAGCCGAAGAGCGCGACGGGTGAAACAGGGCCGGGGATCGTGCCGCGCACGCCCGAGGTGATGGGCCGATATTTGGCGGCATTCAACGGCGGATTTCAGGCAATTCACGGCGAATTCGGGATGATGGCGGACAAGGTTTTGTACCTGCCGCCGAAGCCCTACGGCGCCACGGTCGCCGAGCTGAGCGACGGCTCCACCGCTTTCGGAACCTGGCCCGAAGAAGCACCCGTGCCGGACAACGTGGTCTCGTTTCGACAAAACATGACCGCGTTGATCCAAGACGAAGTGATCAACCCCTACAAGCGCCACTGGTGGGGCGGTCTGCCACCGGGCTGGACCGAAGAAGCTCGCACGGTACGCAGCGGGCTATGCATGACGAAAGAAGGCTTCGTCGGCTACTTCTACGGGTCCAGCATCGATCCGGACGTGCTGGCGCTTGCCATGCAACGCGCGCGCTGCAGCTACGGCATTCACCTCGACATGAACCCCGGACACACCGGGCTCGAATTTTATCGCGCTGGACCCGCGGGCACGTTGCCGAAGCTCAATCGCCCGCTCGACGACGTCTGGGAGGCGCGCGGCTCGATCCCTGGCATGCCAGGGTGGGAATTCATGGGCCGGCGCATGATCCGGTTGATGGCGCTGATGAACTTCCCGCGGTACATCAACCCGGAAGCTCGGGATTTCTTCTACCTCACGCTGCGCTACGCGCTGCCGGGCGAGCCCATCGCGCCCGCGGTGACGCCAGCCGAACCGGGAGAAGGCACGTGGGGCGTGCAAGGGTTGCCGCAGTATGGTTGGCCGTACGCAGTCGCCAAGACCACGTGGCGTCCGGACCCGACGAGGCCCGACACGCGCGTCGGCATTTTGCGACTCGACCCTAAAGTGCTGCGCGTCGCCGAGCCGGGGGATGTCGATGCCAAGCGCGTGCTCGAGCTCGCCGCGCCACTCGGCGACGGCATCGGCAAGCTTGCGCTGTACCACGACGGCTCGCACTTTCTGATCAGTGCGGGCGCTCCGGCAGGTGCAGTGCGGGTCACCCGTGGCTTCGCCCAGGAAGAGTCCGCATCGGCTAGCGCGACATCGGCAATGGGTGTCGATGCCGAAGGCATGTTGGTGTTCGTGCGCTTCACGTCGGGTGCTCGCCCGAGCGGCGAAGGCCCGTTGCTGAGTGACGTGCTGAAGCGCCTCGGCTGCACATCGGCCATCTTTTTTCTGCGGCCGCTGGGCGCGGTGCTCGCCGATCAGCACGACGCCCCGAGCGGCGAAGCGGGAGCAGCGAAGCTCAACCTCGGGATCAGTTTGGCCCGCGCCGAGGGACCGGGCGCACGTCGCCTATTTCCCGACACCCCCGTCGTGTTACCGACACGGTGGGCACCGTTGCAGCAAAAGCGTGTGCGCTATCGATGAGTGTTTCGAGGCAAGGCGCAACGCGCAGAACGAGCGACCGCAACTACAATTTCAGTAATATTTCTCGCCAAGCGGAGTTTGGAAAGGTATCGTTGCGCGGCCGAATTCCGCTGCGAAATTGCGGCTATTCCCGGGTTCTCAGTGGCCGGGGCTAGCCCGCCTTTCAAAGCTACTCGGGGCGGAGAATTCCGGACTCGGACGCGAAGAAGCGTTGCCCGCGGCGGAGATTCAACTATCTAAAGAGCGAGAGCGATGAGCGACAAGGCCGGTTCTGATCTGGACGTTTTCGACGGGCTCGCAGCGAAGAAGTCGCGGCCCAGTGGTCCCGCACCTGCTCCGGGTAGCAGAGCACCGGCGGCGCCGCCGTCCTCTGCCACTCGTCAGAAGACATTGCTGGGGCTAGCTGCGCCGATCGTTCCAGGCGCGGGCGCTCGGCCAGGTGGTCCGCCACCGCCGCCGATGCCGAGCAAGCCGCCTGGGCCGCCGCCCTCTCGCGCGAGCATGCCGCCGCCCCCGCCCTCCAAGGCTTCCGCGCCGGGCGGCTTTCCGATGCCTCCGCCGCCCCCGAGCCCGTCGGCCTTGGGCGCCGGCGGCCCCCCACCCCCGCCTCCTCCGCTTGCACCGCCGACCTCGGCCGCGCCGCCGCCCCCGCCGCCTCCGATTGCGCCGCCTGCTTCAGCCGCGTCACGGCCGCCCTCGCCGCCCCGTAAGCAAGCGGCCACCTCGGATGACGACGAAAAGACGCCCGTCCCCGCCGTCAAAGGCGACGGGAAACCGGGCGTCGACATCGATTGGGACGACGAAGACGAAGCCACGATGGTCTTCGACAAGAGCGTCGAGGACACCGCGCGTTCATTGCTGCACAGCGCCCCGCCGCCCCCGCCGCCGGCTGCAGGCGCTCCGCCGCCCCCGCCGGCACCCCTTCCCGCCGCAGGCGCGCCGCCGCCCGCCGCGCGCGCTGCAGCCCTGCTGAGCCGCCCGGTCAGCGTCCCTCCTCCCTCGCTGCCGCGCGCGCCCTTGCCGCCGCCGCCAAAGACCGCGCCGGCCACGTTTTCAGCTCCGATGCCGCCGCCGCAAGCGGTCTTCGAAGCGCCGATGTCGATGCAGCAGTCGAGCGGCGGTCGCGGCTTGATGATCGGCATCGTCGTGCTGCTGCTCGCCGGCGCCGGAGCTGGCGCGATGTTCTTGATGCCAAAGAAGGGATCCATGGTGCTCACCGTGGCAGGCCCCGGCAACAAGCCCGTCGACACCGTCGAGGTCTACGTCGACGGCGCGAAGAAGTGCGACCAATCACCCTGCAGGGTGATGGATCTTCCGGCGGGCACTCATTTGGTCAAAGTCACCGCCGCAGGTTACCAGCCGACGGCGGATCAAGCCGTCAAGGTCTCCAGCGGTGACGAAGCCGTGCAGAACATCTCGCTCACGCGCGCGAGCGACGGCACCGGTATCCGCGTCACTGCAGAGGGCCGCGGTATCAAGCTATCCGTCGACGGCAAAGACATCGGACCGCTCCCGCAGGAGCTGAAGGACTTGTCGCCGGGCGATCACCTCGTGCACCTAGACGGCGGAGACCGCTACGAGTCGTTCGAGAAGCACGTCACGGTCGAAGCCGATCAGATGCAGACCATCGAGCCCAAGCTACGGGTGAAGAAGGGGCTTGCTACGATCAAATTGGGCGACAACGCCGACAGCGCGAAGGTGCTGCTCGTGAGCGGCTCCGAGCGCCGTCCATTGCCGCAGCTCCCAATCACCGTCGACATCTCGGTGGACAAGCCGTACAGCGTCGTCGCGACCAAGAAGGGCTTCAGCGACTTCGAGGAAAAGGTAACGTTCGACGATGGTCAGGCCGAGCGCACCTTCGTCGTCAATCTGAGCCCCACGGGGTCCGGTTCCTCGAGCGGGTCGAGCGACGCCACATCGACGTCGGCACCCTCGCCGGGGCCCTCGCACACGTCGGGCGGAGCGAGCCCGAGCCCGGTCGCCGCGCAACCGAAGGCCGCTGCTTCGGGCAACGGCACGCTCAACATCAACGCCATTCCAGTGTCGAACGTGTTGCTCGACGGTCGCCCGATGGGTCAGACCCCAAAGATGGGCGTCAGCGTTCCTCCGGGCTCACACACGGTGATGTTCGTGAATGCCGACCATGGTCGGAAGTCCAAGAGCATCACGGTCGAGGCCGGCAAGACCGCGACGGTCGTCGTCCGATTCCCATAGCGCGGCTGCCCGAGCTCGTCAGGCATGCGGGCGCTCACGCCACTCGAGCTCGCGGTTGTAGTGTCGCTCGGCGGCACCGTAGCCGCGACGATGATCCCGACCTTTCTCCGTAACGTCCACGCTTCGCGGCTATCGGAGCCCGTGGACGGCCTCAAGCGCATTGCGGCCCACGCCACGCTGCGCGCGTCGGGGCTGCCGACCGAGAGTGCTTACCCGGAGAGCGCGCCCTTCACGCCTGCCGTGACGCCGCGCGCTGAGCTCGTCCTCGATCCGGCGGGCACCTGGGACAGCCCAACCTGGCGCGCGCTCGATTTCTCCTTCGACGTGCCGCACGCCTATTCATTTTCGTTCGACAGCACGAACGGGGAGGCGCGTTCGACGTTCACGGCACACGCGCGCGGCGATCTCGACGGCGACGGAATCACCAGCAGTTTTTCAATCTCGGGCTCGGTCGAGCGCGGCGCGGAGCCCTCAGTGTTGCCCATGGAGATCTACCGAGAAGTCGAGTGACCCTCTGTAGGTTATCTACCTACGCGCCACGCCGCGGGGCAGCGCAGCTGATACGCCGACAATTTTCGTCACTGACGCGACACTCGATTTCTCAGCGCGCGCCGGGCGACCGCAAAATCGGCCTGAATTTCGGGTGATGCACGCCGTTGCGGAGTGGTACGCGACTTGCTGCAGCATTGCTCGGCATCCTATGCGAAGATTGAGACTCGGAATGCGAACTCAGCGGACAACCCAAGCCGGCTTCACCTTAGTAGAGCTGATGGCGGTAGTGGTCATCGTCGGTGTGCTCGCTACGCTCGCGGTGTTCGGCGTACGGAAGTACATCGCATCCTCGAAGACGAGCGAGGCCATCGAGATGATCGGCGCGATCAAGGCGGCCGAAGAGACGTACAAGGACGAAACGTTCACCTATCTGGATGTCTCGGGAGGCCTCACTCAGGCGACCGCGTACCCTTCGGGCTTTACGCCGGGACGCCAGAAGGCGCAGTGGGGCGGCGGCGGAACGGGCTCGACCGGCTTCAAGCAGCTCGGTGTCACCAGCGCGAACCCAGTGTATTTCGCGTACGCTTGCACCGCGGGCGCCGCGAACACCACGCCTGCGTCCCCGTCCAGTGACTCCGGTAGTATCACGATCGCCAATTGGCCGACGACGCTCGCCGCTCCTTGGTACGTGGTCAAAGCGTATTCGGATCTCTCCGGCACGGGCGTCTATACCGTGTTCGTAGGCACGAGTTTCACGGGCGATATTTTCTCCGCCAACAATTGAGATTTGCGCGCCTCGCGGATTCTGAAAAGATCCCTCGCGTGCCGGCACATCGCGCTTTCGACCGACTGCTACCGCTCGCTCTCGCGGTCTTGTCGGTGGCAACGCTGGTCCCCCTACGACGAGCGCTGAATACGCACTATTCGAGCGTCGTTACGAAGCACGACGTTTATCCACTACCGCCACCCAAGCAAACCGTGGTGCTGAGCTTGGGCTACCGAGCGGCTTTGGCGGACCTGGTATTTGCGCACGTGCTCGTTTCCTACGGCTTTCACTTTCAAGAGAAGCGCAACTTCGAATTCGTCGGCAATTACTTGGATGCAATCAACGAGCTCGATCCAAAGTTCGAGCGGCCGTATCGCTTGACCGACACCTTGCTCACGATCCAACCACGAAGTGTCAGCCCCAAGAGCTATCGCAAGGCGCGCGAGATTCTGGAGCGAGGCATGAAGGAGTTCCCCTTCGATGCAGCCCTTTGGTCGTCCGCCGGGCAATTTCTGGCCTACTTCGCTCCCGGAGGACTGAAGGACCCTGCAGAGCAGAATGAATATCGTCTTGCCGGTGGCCGAGTGCTCGCGCACGCCTGTGAGCTAGTGGGTGACGACGAGACGATCCCTTACCATTGCATCGTAGCTGCCGGGCTGCTCAGCAACGCGGGCGCTCAGGAAGCTTCAAGACAATTTCTCGAACGAGTCTTGATGGTCAACGACGATCCGGAGATCCGCGCGCTGGCCGAGAGCGCGCTCGCCAAAAACGTGAGTGCTGAAACCCGCGACCGTGCGCAGGCCCGCTATCAGCTCTTCCAACGGGTTTGGAGCTCGGACTTGCCGTTCGTGAGTCAAGGCGCCTATCTCGCCATCGGGCCAGACTTTCAAGCGGCGGCTTGCGCGGGTCGCTCGGTGGATTGCGCCACCTCATGGCGCGCGTGGGGAGAGGCGCACGACGCTCCCTCCGCTCAACCTACAGACTGACCGGCACCAACTCGCGGACACGTTTCGTCATAGCTAGTCCGAGAACTGACAATTTTTGGCATTCGGCCCAGCCACCGAAGTCGGGAAAAGTCAATAACCCATTAATATTATTACAGATAATGCTATTGACCCGAGCGCGATCTGGGCTGGCATGGGGAGTGCTTAAGCAGGGGTATCCGACGATTCTGTCGGAACGGCACTTAGCGAGTCCGCAGTTGCGCCGTTGCAAGTCATCGAATTCACGGCTGATGCGGGGTCTCCGCCTACCAAAGAAACGTCGCGAAGCGAGTCGATAGCTCGCCAAGCATTCCCTACTCCAAACAAGGATTCGAGCTCATGATTAAAAAGATTCGTAATTCGCGAGGCTTTACTCTCGTCGAGCTGATGATCGTCGTCGCGATCGTCGGCATCTTGGCGGCGCTCGCCATCTATGGCGTGCGCAAGTACATCACCAACGCGAAGACGGCCGAAGCGAGGAACGGCATCGGTCAGATGGGCAAGGACCAGTCGGCCGAGTGGGAGATGGAGGCCATGCCCGGCACCGTCCTC
>DATHOI010000956.1:0-4120 GCA_035485095.1 Polyangiaceae bacterium
TAGGTTCGTGAGGTGAAAGCCACTCGAGTTGTCGCCATAGATTTTCTTGTCCAGGGCCAGGCTCAGAATGGACAGCGGACGGTAGTAGGTTCGTCCGGGCTCCACGTCGTCACCCTGCCAGAAGCCCTGCCCGAAATAATCGGCGACTGGGTGCAGCTGCTGCACGAGCGGCGACTCTTCGATCAGGTGGTGATCGTCCCAAATGAACGGACCGCCGAGCACCGGGATATAAACGCCGAGCACCGCGACCAGCAGGCAGCACAGTAGCAAGCCCGGACGGGGGGAACGGCGGTCACCGGAGCGGTGTGGTGAGCCTTGGCTGGGCCTTTCCTGGGCGGAGTCGCCCGTTGCGCTAGTCGTCATCACTCACGGGACCAGATAATGGGCTCCAGCGAGGACTCTAGTCGAGGCAAGCCCCGTTTAACAAACACGAACGGCCGTGCGGCGCGTGCCAATTCGCGCTATATTTCGAGGGAATGTCTCCATTGCCAGTGTGCGGCCGACGACGCAAGAACCGGGGCTTCTCGCTAGTCGAGATGCTCGTCGTCGTGATGATCACGGGCATCCTAGCGATGATCGGGGTGATGTTATTTCGGAAGTACATCGGCTCCTCCCGGGGGACGGAGGCGCTGTCGGTGATCCAGGCTATTCGTGCGGCCGAAGAGAGCTACCTGGCCGAGAATCACACCTACCTCAGTGTGTCGACGGCGGACGGCGGCAAAGATTGGTATCCGAACGTTACGCCAAACCAGACGCGTTACGCTTGGGGTCAGCCGCTCCACCATGACTACGCCAACTGGCAGTTCCTTGCGCCGGTCATCAATCGTCCGGTTCAGTTCGGTTATCTGGTTTACGCGGGTGGCGCGGGCGTCGCGATCCCGCAGTTGTTGATTCCGGGTGCGCCGACCTACAACACGCCGACCGACGACTGGTACGTGATTCAAGCCGAGGGGGACACCGACGGAAATGGAAAGTTTGCTCAGTACGTGACGGCCAGCGCGAGCAATCAGGCGAGCGGCCAAATCTGGAGCCAGAACGAAGGCGAGTGAGTATTTTGCGTCGCGCCGCGGCAAATAGCTAGCCCGGTGACATGGGCTGCCAGAGCGCGTCGAGCTCGCGCTCGAACGCGCCGACCAATTCCTCGACCTGCGCCGCATTGAGCTCATTCAGCGAGGACGGGTGCCCGAGCGCGTCTTCAGCGCCGCGCAGCCTGACCTCCGGACTGCGCAGTCCAAGCTCCAAACGGATCCGGCTGGAGCCGTGGATGAACAGCGCGTCAGCAAAGTCATGGCTGTACTCACAGTGCGCGAGCAGCAGGCTCGTTCGTCGGGGGCTCGGCGTGAGCAGGTCCTCGGAATCCCCCGGGCCTGCGGACTTGCCACCCTCGAGGTGAATCAGGGTGCGGAGCACGTCCGCGTGTAGCGAGGGCACCTCGCGCGTCGCCGCTGGGACACCGGGGCCGACCATCGCGAAGGGGACTCTCGCGATCACGTCCGGAAAGCCATAGCCATGACCGAAGCGGCCGTCATCCCCCAGGGATTCACCATGGTCGCCGGTGAACACGACCACGGTGTTCGTCGGGTCGAGCTGGTCGATCGCATCGGCGACGAGGTCGTCTGTAAAAGCCACGCTATTGAGGTAGCGATTGGTGAGCGGAATTCGACTCGCGGCGTTCAAGCCGACCGCATTCGTCTCCGACCATTTGGCGCCGACGAGGACGGGCAAGTGCCGCTCGTACTCTGGCGGATACTGATATTCGAAGTGGGTCGACATCAAGAGCACGAGTGAAATCGCGGGCCGGTTCCCGGCGTTCTGGATGGCTGCGACCGCGTGCTGCAGCGCGGTGCGGTCCCACTGATTCCAAGCTCCGGTGTCGTCGTGCACGAAATGGTCTACGGCGCTCGGATTCAAGAACTCCTCGCGGCGCATCCATACCTTGGGGTGCCCGGAGTAGTACGAGCAGTCCATGTTCAGGCGGTGCGCGACCTCACACCAAGTCGGCTTTTGATGCGTATCGAGCGTGAAGTCGAAGAGCAGGGGAGAGCGCCCGAAGAGCAGGGAAAACGCGCCCGCTTCGGAGTAAGTCGAGCCGCCGTAGTGTTGTTCTGCGATGAGCCCCCGTTGAGCCCAAGCAAATAGCCGCGGCATGCGCTCCTTCGTGAAAGCGTCCGCGCGAAAGCTCTCGGCGACAATCAACAGCACGTTGAAACGCTTGCCGGGCGTGCTCGATTCTACCCCAATGCGTTGCTGCGCGAACACGAGCGGAAAAACCCGCGCGTAGCGTTGACGGAGCCCCGTCTCGAGCGCTGCCCAGCGCGGGTCTTGGAACGACGAATGGCCGATGCCGGCGCCGAGCCGCGGCGACCAGGCCAGCTCCGCGGCGAGTCCCTCGCGAAGCGCAGAATGGCGATAGAGCGCCCCGAAGAAAAAAGGCAACACGATGCCAATGCCGAGCAGCAAGACGAACAGGCCAGAGAGCAGCCGCGCGAAGCCGCGACTCAAGCGCGCTTGGAGCCATCTGATCCCGCGAGCCACGCACCACGTCAGAATCGCGGCCGCGGCCGCGGCCAGAGCCAGCCACGACGCGCACAGCCAGCCCCAATGGCCGCGATCACCGGCCGCTTGGAAAGCGCCGGGCACGAAGGCAAAGCGGATGATCTCTGCCAAATGCCGGCCCAAAGTGGCGTACATCTGCAGATCGACCGCTAGGCATACCAGCACCAGACTGGTCCAACCCAAAAATAGTCGCTGGCCAAGGCGCGGCCGGCGGCGCCAAGAAACCAGCGCCGCCGCAAGAACGCCCGGGATCAAAAACAGCACCGTCTGTCCGCACACGGTCCAGGGCAGGGCGAGCTTCTCTTCCGAGCTGGGCGCCGGAATCGCGAGCGCCAGCAGGGGGAAGTAGTGCGAGCGTTGGACCAGTAACCAAAACAGGGCAGCCAAGAGCAGCGACGTCAGGCACGACGCCACGACGTTCAGCGCTACGCTCGTGGCTGCCGATTCTGAGTTCGTTGCGCTGGGTGTCATGACCGGAGCTGGCGCGCAGGCTCTGGTTTGGCCATGCGAGCGCGTGACTTGCGAGAATATAGTAAGGGTAGCGAGCGTGGCGCCGATATCGGCAACGTCCGTCTTTAGAAGCCGCTTTCCATTGCCTTGCCTCGTGCTCGTCTTGGTTGGTCTAGCTCTGCCACGCGCAGCCCTACCGAGTGGCTCGACCTTTGGGTGCGCCTTGGTGGCGTGGGGGCTCTTCGTGTTGGCCCTGTCATGGCCGGCGAACCGCGCGCGGCCTTGGAGTCAACTTGGCTCGGCCGCAGCGCTCACGGCGCTCGCAGGGCTCGATCCACCGGTGTGGCTCGCCACTAGCGCGACTCTGGTGACCGTGTTGCTAGTCAGCCCTGCCGAGCTGATTCGGGGGAGATATTGGCTGCTCCTGGGTGTCGGCGTGCTCGGCCCGGCGTTGCTCTATGCCGGCCTGCTTGCGCTGGGTGATGACCAACGCGTCGCCATTCGTCTCGCGTTTCGCGTGCGTGCGTCGTCATTCGAGCTGGCCTCGCTGTTGCTGGCGCTCTCGTCGCTCGCGAGCTCGACCGTGATGCTGGTGCTCGAGGTGCGCGGAGCCAAGCCGGAGCTCGCTTCCACGCGGCGCGCGAGCATCATCGTGGCCCGGTTCCTGGCACTGCTCGTGTGCGTCGTGCTCGTCCTGAGGCTCGCTTTCATCGTCTCCGTCGCGACGCTGCGCACCGATCTGATGATTTGGTCCGAGTCGCCTGCGCTCGTGAATCTACTCAAGCTGCACAATCACGAGCTCTTCTACGGACCGATGACATCGGCCAATAGCTACTCCTATTCGCCTGGGCTCGAGCTCACTCAATACGCGTTGCTACGGCCCTTCGGGCTCGAGCTTTCGCTTCGCGCACACCGCGCGCTCGGACTCTTGTGGCAGGTGAGCTCGGCGCTCGTGCTCTCTCTCTCCCTGTGGCCCTGGCTGCGTCTGCGTCTGCGCGGCGCGCTCGGCGTTCTCGCGTATCCGCTGCTCCTGGTGGGATTGGCCAGCGTCACGCTGGCCAATCTGCTCGCGCCACACGTCCACCCCGATCATCTGCTCTTACTCTGCTTCTGC
>DATHOI010000957.1:0-2381 GCA_035485095.1 Polyangiaceae bacterium
CGTTCTGATCAACCAGCGCGAACGCCCCCACTCGTCCGAGGTCAGGAAGGGGCTCGCTCTTGCGCTGACACGACGCGACCAGCAAGAGCAGCGATATCACGACGAGCAACCGAGCCCAGCACACCCCGAACGCCCGCTCGAATACGACGCAACGCCTCTGCCAAAAGTACATGGGCGCTTCTATAGCTGACACGAGCAAAGATTCGATCGCGCGTGGTTTCGGGTCCCATTTCGGCGTTTAGACGAATCTTTCCCAATACTTAACGATAGAGCCACCAGGCAGCTGTCGCGGTCGGAAGCTTGCACACGAAACAGAAACTAGTGTAGGCAGTCACCTCACACAGGCTCACTAGAGCCAAGAAAGGCCCGCCATGCGCTGGTTCCGAAAGATGCTGAGTCGCGTGCGATTCCCGTTTCCGCCCGCCACATTCGCGTGAACGTCGCGCCCCGCGCTGACCGCGGGGCGTAGGCCAAGTAGCCGAGCGTCCGCGGTTTCCGCGTCGAGCTCGGCTCCTTCCCAGTCACGCCGCCCGCAAGGCTCGACATAGCCTGTGCGGGCAGCGTTCATTTTGGAGCCGCAGTGCTAGGTTAGGCGCGTGTCGCGTCGCGTTTCGCTGCCTGTAAACGACCCTGGCGCCCCACGGCCCAAGTCGACGCTCGAAGCCGTGCGTGCACGGCTCGGCGGGCGAGCGCGCACCGATCTCCAAGCGGGCCGAGTCGTTTGCTTCTTGGACACCGGCGCAACCGGCGTCGTGCTCTTCGGCCGCGGTGAGGAAGTGCACGTGTTCTCCAATGCCGGCTGGGTGCGACGCACGACGGTGGACGCGCTCACTCACGTCGACGAACCCGCCGCCGATCTGCACGCCGTCGCGAATGACGTGCGCGTGTTCGCGGCGCTCGAGGAAGGCACGCGCGTGCGCTTTCAAGATCGATCCGGCATTGCGCAGGGTACCCTGATCGAAAAGTGCCGCTACGGCGCGGTCGTTCGTCGTGATGATGCGGCCGTGATGGGCGTGGGCTTCCGCCGCATCTGGCCGCTCGGCGATCCGAGCGTCACGCCGAGCTGAGTCGCGCGTGGCTAGTACGGATCTCGAGCGCCGCGCGCGCATCGGCCTGTGCCTCGACTGCGTGCACGCGCGCACGATTCTCTCGGCAAAAGGCAGCGAATTCTGGCTGTGCGAGCGCGCCAAAACTGACCCTCGTTTCAAAAAATACCCGCCCTTGCCAGTGCTGCGTTGCCTCGGGTTTTGCGCGACTTCGACGAGCGGCTGACGAGTCGCATCGAAACGCGAATTCGTCATCGCGCGCGCAGTCAGTTTGGACGATTGACCGTCACACAGCGACGCGAGACATGCGTCGGCAACACGACGGATACATCGTGAACGCGCGCGCGCCACACGCGGACGTCTGAAACGATCTGGCCATATTTCTAGTCGTTTCAGCGTCATGCGTTGAGCGAAAGCGAACATGCGAGCGTGAAGTGAGTCCGTATATTTACAGGCATGACGCTTTCACTCCTCAGGGTTACGTGGGTTCTACCGTTCGCGTTCGGTTGCGCACACGCTGTCTACGACGAGTCCTCCGACCCCGGCAGCACCGGCGATACCGTCACCGACACGACGAGCGGCGCGAGCGCGACCGGCAATGGCGGCTCGACGACGACAACCGGTTTTTCCGATACCGCTTCCAACGACGCCGGCAGCACCGCTGGCGTCACCAGCTTCGGTGGCGCGGCGAGCTCTTTTGCGGGGGATTCCGGGGCCGGTGCGGGCGGCGCCGCGACGGCCAGCGTCGGGCCTAGCAGTGCCGGCGCGGCCAACGGCGGAGCGACGACCACCGGAGCGGGCGGAACCTCGGGCGGCGCTGGCGGTGCGGACACAGCCACGACTGCCGGCAGCGGCGGCCTCGGTGGTTCAGGTGACGCCGAAAATGGCGGCGCGTCGAGCGGCTCGAGCGGCGGTAAGGCGAGCACTGGCGGCACGAGCAGCGCTGGCGCAACGAACGCGGGTAGCAGTGCGAACGCGGGCAGCGCGAGCGGCGGCAATGCGAGCGGCGGCAGCGGAGCTACCGGGCAATGTGCGGGCGTGTCGCCGTGGGCGCTCGGCAGCTACGCCGCGGGCGCGCAGGTTCAGAGCAGCGGCAGCTTGTATCAGTGCAAGCCCTACCCTTACTCGGGCTGGTGCGGAGTCAGCACGGCCTACACACCGGGCATTGGCTACGCTTGGACTGACGCTTGGACGCTCGTCGGACCGTGCTGACTCGGACTCAGCCGCGCATTCCGGAGCAACCCAGAGCGCGCTGAAAAAACACTGCCAGCAGGGCGCAAGCAGAGCCCGATCGCGGTCGCGCCTAGCCAACGGGCTGAAAATGGTCGAAGAGTC
>DATHOI010000958.1:0-2586 GCA_035485095.1 Polyangiaceae bacterium
GCCGCCGTTTCCCGTCACCCCGTGCCAGCACTCCCGCAGGCACGGCGTGCGCGTCGTTGCGGGCGACGACTCCAGGTGTTGGCATCTCCTCGGGCAAGATCAAAAGCTCCCCCGCCGTGATTCTATAGCTGTATTCGAAGAGCCCGCGCTCGGGCGGCCCGGAGGCGCGCGAGCCGTCGGCGTAGTAGGCGCCGCCGTGGCAGGGGCACAAAAACAGATTCGATTCCGGGAACCAACGAACCGGGCAACCAAGGTGTGCGCAATTGATGGCGAAGACTTGAAACTTCTCACCGTCGATGTTGCGCACCCAACATGGAATGTTGGCTGTGACGCCGTCCGAAGGCCGTTCAACGGCGTTTCTGAAAGACGCCAGCCGTGTCTCGCCGACGGGGAACTTCGTCGTGGTTCCCAGCGAGACCCACCTTCGGCCTTCGGCTGGTTGCTTGATGGCGGGCGAAAGTACGTAGCGTAGGACGGGTATGGCTAGCAGCGCGCCCACCAGACCGTTCGCAAGCAGAGCCACCTTGAGGAACGTTCGTTTCGGAAGGAGGGTGTCGGTGCTCATGGTTTCCTCTCGTCTGCTCGGGCGCTGCGGTAGGGTTCCGGACGCGATTGCCGACGATGGCTCCACAGCCAGGCGACGGTGTCGGAGACGTCTTCGGAAGAAAGCATTCGGCCGTCGACGCCGTGCCAGTCCGGGCACCCCAGGTCCGGGCGACCGGCGATGACGCTCGTGCGCAGCCACTGTTCGCTCACTAGCTCGAGAAAATCCTGGTCGACGATCGATCCTGCGTTTTTGCTCCCTCGGCCATCCGCGCCGTGGCAGCTCGCGCAGCGATTTGCGAACACGCGCGCGCCGCGAATGGCATCGCCCGACTCGGAGAGGCGATAGCTCGGCTGGGCGCTCTCTCCGGGGCTCTTCTTGGCCCACGCGAGAATTCCCTGAACCAGCGCGCCAACCTGTAGGTCACTCAGCATGCCGCCGGCGCTTTGCGCAAATGCTGGCATCGCCGTGTCTGGCCGTCCGTGCTCGATGACCTGGCGCAGGTCCGTCTCGTCCACGAGGGACAGATAGCCCGCGGATGCGAGCTCGATTGCTGCGCCGCCCCGACCACTCGCGCCGTGGCACCCGGCGCAATTCGTTGCGTAGAGCGTGGTGAAATCAACGATGCCGCGCGGATCGACCACCTCGGCCCCGGAATTGGGCGGGCTCAGCAAGTCGCCACGAACCTTGCAACCCGCGAGCGCCAGCGGCAGCGCTAGCAGCAAGACCGGCTGCTTCAGACGTTGCGCGTATTTTCGTTCAGACATGCTTCTGACCTTCGCTTGGTGATTCGGGCAACAGACCCGAGGCTTCGACGCCTGCCCGCAGTTGCCAGGGCAGCGGCTGCGCGCTTGCGATGCGCTCCCGACGCGACACGACCCAGCCGGCCAGTACGCCATAGGCGAGCTGTGATGCCGCAAACCACGCCCAATCGACGTGCGCAGCGAGAACCGGGTTAATGAGCGACAGACTGGTATGGAGAAACCCCATCCAAACCAGCGGAGCGATGACGCCTCCGAGCAACATCGGCCGGCGCGGCAGCATCGGCAGCATCGCGCCGTACAGCACCCCGACCAACGCGGACGCGAGCGCGTGAATGACGACGGCGAGCCCGAACGTAACCGCATCGAAGCTCGACAGCTCGACGAGGCTCAGCGACGGAAAGAAGCCGGCCGCAAGCAGATTGATCGGGTACCAAACGCCGTGCCCGCTCACGATGCCGTACAGCAGGGCAAACAGCGCCATGCCCGCGCCGCCTGCCAAGCCGCCTCTTACACCCGCCGATACCGGGTGGAATTCGAGCGGCAGGTTTGCGCGGACCAGACCTGCATCGACGCTGACATGGGCGACGCCACGTCGACTAGTCCGCACCGGAATGGCTTCGCAATCCGCTGCGACGCTTTCGTGTGCAGGGTGCGGGAACACTTGCTTGAACCAATCGACGATACCGGCCAGGGCGAGACCGGCTCCAACGGCCGACAGGAGCGCATGAGTTGCGAGCCCTGCGAATATCGCCGAGATCCCGAGCGCTAACATGAGCGGTGCCGCGGTCGGTGCGGGTAGCTCGACGGAACGCGTACCGACTCGCGCGTCTGAAGGTTCTCTGGTGCGCGATTCCATGTCAGCGCCCCACCACGTACACGAGGGTGAAAACCACGATCCAAACCGAGTCGACGAAGTGCCAGTACAGAGAAACGACGCTCAGCTCTGGGACGCGGGCGCGCGTGACTTGCTTCCTGGCATCGAAGACCGCCACGGCCGCCATCAGCAGCAAGCCGATAGTCACGTGCGCTGCGTGGAGCCCGACCAGCGAATAAAACGTGGTGCCGAATAGGTTCGTGGAGATGGTCAGGCCCTCTTCCACGATGAGATGTCGCCACTCAAAGGCGGTGCCGACCAAGAAGGTCACGCCCAGCAGCAGCGTCAGTAACCACCAGGCGCTGAACGCCCTCTGCGCGCCACGCTCGAGATTGCGCAGAGCGAGCTCCAGAGTGGCGCTGCTGGACAGTAGGCATGCGCTCAGAAAGAGCGGGGGTTTTAGG
>DATHOI010000959.1:0-3535 GCA_035485095.1 Polyangiaceae bacterium
CCACCGCGAACTACCGTGGCAACATCCCGGAGGCCCTCAAAGATCGCATGGAAATCATCGAAGTGCCCGGCTACACGCGCTCCGAGAAACGCAGCATCGCCGAGCAGTTTCTGGTGCCCAAGCAGCTCAAGGAGCACGGTCTTTCCAGCGACCAGCTGCTGTTCGAGCGCGAGGGGCTCGAAGCGATCATCGACAATTACACGCGCGAGGCCGGCGTGCGCGGCCTGGAACGCGAAATCGCGGCGGTGTGTCGTGATGTGACGGTCAAGCTCGCCGAGGGTCAAACGGTCACGCAGATCCAGGTGACTCCGGCGCACGTGCGCGAGCTCTTGGGGCCGGAACGCAATCTACCAGAGCTCACCGAACGCCGACTCGCACCGGGTATTGCCATCGGGCTCTCGGTGTCCGGCAGCGGCGGTGACATCTTGATCATCGAAGCCACGCGCATGCCCGGCAAGGGCGAGATCCGCATCACCGGTAGCCTGCGTGACGTGATGAAAGAGTCCGCGGCCACCGCGGTGTCCTACGTGCGCTCCAAGGCGGACCGACTCAAGCTCGACCCTGAGTGGCTACGCAAAATCGATCTCCACTTACATATCCCGCGCGGCGGCTCGACGCGTGACGGCGCCAACGCAGGTGTGGCCATGTTCGCAGCCGTGACCTCGCTGTTGCTCGACGTGCCCGTGCGTTCCGATGTGGCGATGACCGGGGAAATCACGCTGCGCGGCAATATTTTGCCGGTCACGGGCGTGAAGGACCAGGTATTGGCCGCGCACCGCGCCGGCATCCGCGAGCTGCTCTTGCCGCTGCGCAACGAACGAGACTTGGAAGAAGTGCCGAGCGAGGTCAAAAACGATCTGCGCGTGCACTTCGTGTCGCGGATGGATGAAGTGCTAGCGCTCGTGCTGCGCGCCCCCGAGCCAGGGGACGAGCGTGAAGCGCCGCAGTCGGCGGGCGAAGCGCACCCCTGACGCTACCGGCGCCGGTGCCCGCGGATGCTCGACTCGACCTTGGACGTGCTGCGCGACGGCCGAAGCGCTGAACCGCTGTGGCGCTCGCGCGCGCTGAGAGTCACGGCGCTCGTCGTCGCGCTCGCGTTCCTGGGCTTTGGCTTCATCCCGCAATTCGGCGGTCCCGGCTACGAGTCGTCGCTCGCGGCAGGCTTGGTCTTGCCGGCGGCGACCGCACTGTGCGCCGCCTTCGAGCTGGCCGCACGGCGCCGCAGCCCGCTCGAAGCCTTCGGGCGTGGGTTGAGCCTCGGTTTTGCGTTAGCGGCGCTCGGCCTGCTGATCGTGCTCGCGCACGGTGTCCGCCTGGGGTTCTGCGATGTCGCGTGGGGCGTCGAGCTGTACCTGCTCGGCCCTGTGCCGGGCGCGCTGCTGGCCGGCGTGTGGGGGGCCAGCGTCGGCCTGCTCGCGTTTCGCGTGCCAGCGGGCGCGCGGCAACGGGTGCTGTGCATTCTGGGCGCGCTGGCGGCGCCGCTGTGCGGCATCGCGGTGAGCCTGCTCCGTTTCTACACGAGCCCGATGGTGTTCGGCTTCGATCCGTTCTTCGGCTACTTCGCCGGACCGCTATACGACACGGTGATCGACCCGTTTTGGACGCTGGCGACGTACCGCGCCGGCACCTTGCTCACGCTGCTCGGCCTGGGCACGCTCGCGGCACACTTCGATGAAAGCCTGATTTTTCGCGGCGCTCGCCGGCCTTGGTTGAGCGCGGTCAGCGCCGCCGCGCTGCTCGGCAGCGCGCTCTTCGTCGCGGAAGGCAGCGCGCTCGGTCACTTCAGCACGCGCGCGTCGATCGAAGAAGCGCTCGGCCAGAGCGTCTCTGGCGCGCGCTGCGACGTGAAATATTCGAGCGGCATTTTGCGGCGCGACGCGCTCTTGTTCGCGCAGGATTGTGACGCCGAGCTGCGCGCCGACGAGGCCTATTTCGAGATCGCAGGCCCGGCGCGCGTGACCGCGTTTCTGTTCGCGAACGAGGGCGAAAAGGGGCGCTTGATGGGCGCATCGAGCACCTACATCGCGAAACCCTGGCGGCGTGAGATCTACGTTCAATACGCGCCCTATCCGCATCCCGTCGTCGGGCACGAGCTGGCCCATGTCGTTGCGGGCAGCTTCGGCAGCGGCCCCTTTCGCGTCTCGGGCCCGCTCCACGGGTTGATCCCGGATCCCGGCCGCATCGAAGGCGTCGCGGTCGCCGCGTCGCCCAACGACAACGATGATTTCACGCTCGACGAATGGTCGAGAACACTCCTCGATCTGTCGCTCTTGCCGCCGCTCGAGTCCGTGTTTCGCCTCGGTTTTTTGGGACAAAACTCGTCCACGGCTTACACGGTGGCGGGCGCGTTCGTGTCTTGGTTTCACGATCGCTTCGGCGCGACGGCGCTGCGCCGCTGGTACGGTGGCGAGGCTCTGGAAGCCGTGACCGGCAAGAGCCTGAAGGAGCTCGATGCGGCATGGCGCGCCGATCTACGGCGCGTGACGATCGCCCCCACGCTCTTGAACGAAGCCCGCGTGCGCTTCGACCGCCCGGCGCTCTTTGGCCGGCATTGTCCGCGCATCGTCGATAAATTGAACGGCGTGGCCAATCAAAAGCTCGGCAGCGCGGACACGGCTGGCGCGCGCGCCGCGTTGGCGGAGGTGCTGCGCCTCGATCCGCACCATAATTCAGCCAAATTCGAGCTTGCCGCGTGCGACGTCAAAGATGGCGACGAAGCCGCCGCATTGAAAGCGTACGCGACGCTCGCCGCGTCGCCGGAGCTCGCCAAGCTCGAGCAAGCCGGCGCGCTCGAAGCCGAAGGCGACGTGGAGCTGCGCGCCGGACACATCGTCGACGCACGTCGCAACTATGACGCCGTTGCCGCGATCGCCGCCGACGAAGATCGCTTGCGCACGCTCGACGTGAAACGCTCCCCGGAGAACGACTTGGAACGCCGCGCCATCGTCGATCTGTTGATCGGCGATCCGGTGCTCGGTGCGTCCTTCGAGGTGGCGGCGCCGCGCATCGCCGCCTGGCGCGCCGCCGAGCCGGGCAACGGACTCCCGCCCTATTTATTGGGCAAGAATTTGTTTGGGCGTGGGCGTTTTGCGGAGGCTGCGGAATACCTGGACGCGGCGCTGGCAAGCGAAATCAAATTGCCTCGCGTGCAGCGCGAAGCCTGGCGCACACGTCTGATCGTCGCTTGTGCAGTCGGCGACGGCGCGGCTGAAACGCGCGCGTTGGCGGCGTTGCGAGCTGACCAAGGCTTGGCAGCGGCGCGCCGCGCGACGATCGAGCGCCTAGCGAAGCGCTGCATCGGCTCGCAGCAGCCAGACCCGGAAGCCGGCCCGAACTGAGCGCTGGGTGCGGTCCGCGAAACCCTGGCCCAAGAGCCCGCGAACGGTCGAACCTGCGGTGGCGGCTTCGCCACGTGAGAAGCGCCGGCGGATCAGGCCCGGTTTCTTTTTCAAATCTGAAGTCTAAACTTGAACGTCAGATTGGCGTCGCGTGGAGGGCTGAGTGCGGCTGAGCGCTAGGCGTTGAGCGTTGAGCG
>DATHOI010000960.1:0-11765 GCA_035485095.1 Polyangiaceae bacterium
CCCACTGCCTTGGGAACCCTGACGGCGACCTTTTCCGAGACGAAGTCCGGCGGCGGCGGCGGCTTCTCGTACATCGGCATCTACGGCTGGTCGGAAAACCCGCTCCATGAGTACTACATCGTCGAGGACTGGTTCGGTTCGCGGCCTGTGCCTGGCACCAAGATGGGTACGATCACCGTGGACGGCGGTACCTACGACGTGCTGACGCACACGCAGAACAACCAGCCTGCGATTACCGGCGGCAACGCAACCTTCGTGCAGTTTTGGAGCGTCCGGCAGACGGCTCGCACGTGCGGCACGATCTCGATTTCCGAACATTTTTCGAAGTGGGCGTCCATGGGCATGGCCTTGGGGAACATGGAGGAGGCCAGTATTCTGATGGAAGCCGGTGGCAATAGCGGGAGCATCAACTTCACCACGGCGACCGTCACGCTCGACTGAGCTCTTCTCGGTGAACACCCCATCGGGGCGTTCGGCTGCCGCATGACGAATGCGGCCCGAACGGCTCTTGGGTTTTGTTCCTGCGAGAAGCGTGGAACAACGCCCCGCCGAGCGTAGTTTTTTGTCGCGACGCGCGTGAAGGTCGTGTCGTTGCCGGAGAACCAGTCGGTGCTCCGCTGCTCCTGTGCTTGCTCATCGACGCACCGATTCGAGCCCTCGCCGAGCGGAGCGCTGATTTGCGCACTCGCGATCAGTGACCGGAAACCGTAGCGCGGACACCGAAATTCGGAGCGTGCTCGGTAGGCTCGCGTCGGACTCGCTCTCTCGCTTCCGGCAAACACGCGAAGAAAACGGGGGGCGCTACGCGCTTCGCGAGCTGCGCACTGAGCGGCGTACCGCTTGCTTGGGCGTGCGTGGAGGCTTGATCAAAAAATGAAACTGCACTCACGAAGCTTAGTTACTGTTGCCCTGTTCGCGCAGCTCGGCTTGCTCGCCTGTTCGAGTGATCCCAAGCCCAACACTGTCGACAGTGTGGAGAATTCTGGGACGATCGGGCTGTCGCTTCAGCTCGCGCCGGGGGAGAACGTGACCAGTGCGGCGTACACGATCACCGGCCCCAAGTCCTATACCAGCTCGGGGACGATCGCTCTGGCCTCCAGCACCACGCTCAGCACGACGATCGGCGGCATCCCAGCCGGCATGGGCTACTCGATCACGATCACCGCAACGACGACCGACGGCAGCACGACCTGCGCGGGCAGCGCGTCATTCGATGTCACCGCGCATGCCACGACTCAGGCCATCGTGCGTTTGGACTGCCATGAATCCGCGCGCACCGGCAGCGTTGAGGTCAACGGAGTGCTCAATACCTGCCCCGTGATCGACGCGATCGGCTCGAATCCGAGCGAGGTCGTTGTCGGGGGCACGCTGGCCCTCACCGCCTCAGCGCACGACACGGACAATGGACCCTCCCCGCTCGGTTATCTGTGGAGTGTGAGCTCCGGTACGCTGAGCAGCGCCACTGCGTCCAATCCAACGTTTACCTGCGTCAGCCCGGGAATCGTTACGGTCACCCTCACTGTCGGCGATGGCGACCCGAGCGCTGCCTGTAAGGATGTGCTGTCCGAGACGGTGACGTGCACGGCGCTCAGCACGGGTGGCTCGGGCGGCGCATCGGGCAGCGGGGGCGCGTCGAGCGGTGGCTCGGGCGGTGCGACCGCGGGAGCAGGCGGCAGTGGCGGTGCGTCGCCAGCGGCGGCGTTGACGCTGTCTGTGGACCCCGGTGTCAGCGCCAGCACAGCGAGCATCAATCAAGGCACCGCTATCGGCGAAGGTTCGCTCAACGGTGCAACGCCCTTCACGCTCACGAATTTGGCTGCCGATCCAAACAATACCCAGACGATCACGAGCAGCGTGAACCCATTCTCTTCCGTGGGCCACGTGCCGGACGCAGCCTTTGGCCTTTGCGACTACTCCGGTGCGACGCCCAAACGCATCTCCTACGTGACCGGCGCGAAATTCGAAACTACTGCGCCCGGCAGCGCCGGTGCGGATCCGATGGTCCCAATGGCGCCGTTCTACTTCCCACTCGTCTACAACACGACGAACACGGTCATCGGTAACGCTTTCGGTGGCCAGAGCCCGATCATTGGGCTGTTCGATTGGCGTCCGAAAGACACCGATGAAGCGCTCGTGGCCGCGGAGTCCGACGACAACGGCAAGACCTGGTTTTTCATGCAGACCGTGCTGGAATTGTTCCCCGACCTGACGAACCCAATCGACGGTGGCTTCACGGCCACGGCCACGGCCACCGGTTGCCCGACGACGATCGGAGGGACGAATCTCGGAAACACATCGGCCAACGGATCCACCGGTGACGACGGCTGGGGCCACGCATCGATCATTCAGTTGCCGGGCGTCGGCAACGTGAAGACGGGGCAGTTCCTGTATATGCTGGATCGCAGCGCGGCGAACATCGATATCGCGCCACTCGAGGTGATCAATCTCAGTGCCTCGAGCAACAAGTTCCCGATTTGGAACACGAACAACACGAGCCCCGGCAACAACGACATCAAGTCGATCGCGACGGCGCTGACCAACTCGCCCGGAACTGCCGGAACCGCCAATGCGGTAGTCGTCAAGCAAACCAGTGGCTTGCTCAATCCGGACGGCATTCTGGCCGTGTTCCCCACATCACCGACCGCGGCGGCGGGTTCGGCGGTCACCGTGCTGTACGTTCAAAAGATCCTCAACGGCGACAACACCGGCAGCACGGCGCTGCCGCTCGCTCAGCAATGCGCGAAGGCGCCGTTCAGCGGCAAGACCAATCACGATATCTCGAATGTCCGCCTTGCGACGACGACCGACGGCATCAACTTCACCGATCTCGGCATCGTGAGTGGGCTCAATGATCCGACGACCGTGGACTACGACAAGACGCGCTGGGTCAGCCCGCGCGGCACGCTGCTCGACGTGAATGGTGATGGCAGCCGTTGGGGTCTGTTGTTCTCCGCCGGAAACTGCCTGGACGGCGATTCGGATGCCTTCCACTATATCGGTTACGCCGAATCGACCGACATGAAGAATTGGACCGTGTATAACGACATCAACTCACCCATCGCATCCATCAACACCATCACGACCAAGAATCAGTCGAATGGCGCCACCGTGACGATCCCAGCGAATCCCGGGCTCGTTCCTACGCAAGCTTGGTTCGGTCAACGCTTGTACGCGCCCACTGCCACGCAGCTCGATGCGACGCACTTGAGCATGACCTTCGCCGGCTACGCGGCGCAGACTCCAGCCAATAACCTGCTCGGCTACCGTCAGATCGGCAACGTGGTGCTGACCGTGAACAAGGCGCTGCCGCCTGGAGTGCCCAACAACATCAACGCGCACTGAAGTTTTCTGAGATTGAGGTCGCGCGCGCGTCGCACTCGGCGCGCGCGTCGACGCTTAGCTACTGTGGGACGCGCGCCGGCGGCGCGTCCATTTTCGCGTTCGCCGCCGGCGCGGCGCGCGCGCGCCGCGCCGCTTGCACCATGTGCACGACTTGGTCGAGCACCACCGCCAGTAGGATCACGGTGCCGACGATGATGAACGTCCAGTTGGGGTCGAGGCGCCACAAGCGCGCAACGCCGTCCCGATCCTCATAGGGAATCTGGAACATGTTGATGCCGTTGTCGATGACTCGCATCATGGCCGAGCCGATCACGATGCCGAGCACCGTGCCTTCGCCTCCGCGCAGTGAGCAGCCGCCCAGCACCACGGCGGCGATCGCGTACAGCTCATAGGCCACGCCCACCTGCTGGGACATTTGGCCGATATACGCCGCGTAAGTGATGCCCGCCACGCCCGCCAAGCCCGCCGAAATGACGTAGCTGAGCGTCTCGACCTTCTTGACGTTGATGCCGGAGTACTCCGCTGCGTCGCGGTTGCCGCCGATCGCGTAAACGTAACGACCGAACACCGTGAAGTGCAAAAGATAGGTCGCGATCGCGATCACTGCGAGGAACATCAGCACGGGGTAGGGGATCAACGGGTCACCGTGGAGCGACCCCAAGCCACCGTTCGAGAGCTTCGACAGCGGCGATGCCCCGAGGCTCAGCGTCGCGCCCTGCACGACGGTTTGCGACACGCCGCGGATGAGTAGCATGCCGCCGAGCGTGACGATGAACGGCTGGAGCTTGAGACGCGTGATGAGCAACCCTTGCGCGAGCCCGATCAGCAGCGCGACCCCGAGCGCTAGCGCGATCCCGAGCGGAAGACCGTGGCCGAGCCCGCCGCTCTCGTGCGACGAAACCTTGGCAATGATGACTCCGGTCAGTCCAATCAGCGAGCCCACCGAGAGATCGATGCCGCCCGTGATGATCACGAACCCGCTCCCGAGCGCGAAGATGCCCAGCATCGAGATCTGGCGGAGCGTGTTGACGACGTTCGACTGACCGACGAAGTCGGGGTTCGAAATGCCGAGCACCAGGCAAGCGACGACGAGCGCCGCGAACATGCCGAATTCTCGTCTCATTGCGCCGCTCGGTCTCCCGCCGCCCGCTGTCCGGTCATCAATGCCGCGATGCCCTCCTGCGTGAGCTCCGCGCGCGTGAGCACGCCTTTCAAGCGCCGCTCGTGCATGACGATCACTCGGTCGCTCATCCCGATCACCTCTTCCATGTCAGAGCTCACCATCAAGATCGCGATGCCTTGCGCCGCCAGATCGGCCATGTGGCGGTAGATCTCTGCTTTGGCTCCGACGTCGACGCCGCGCGTGGGCTCGTCGAGGATCAGCACCTTGGGGTTCATGGCGAGCCACTTGCCAATTACGATCTTCTGCTGGTTGCCGCCGGACAATGTCACCACCTTCTGCTGGATGCTCGGCGTCTTGATGCGCAGGCGGGCCACTTCTGCGTCGGCCAGACGGTTGTCGCCGCGGCGATCGACGAGCCCGAAGCGCGCGCGTTGGCCGATACTCGGCAGCGAAGCGTTCTCGGCCACGGACATGGGCAGCACCAAGCCGTTGCGCTTTCTATCTTCCGGCACGAGATACACGCCGCGTTCGATGGCGTCACGCGGACGGCGTGGTGCAAACGGTCGGCCCTCGACGGTCATGCTGCCGCCGCGAGCCGGCACGACGCCGAAGAGCGTCTCCATCAGCTCCGTGCGCCCCGAGCCGACTAGGCCAGCGAAGCCCAAGATTTCGCCGCGCCGCACGCCGAAGCTCACTCCTTCTGGTGCGCCCGGAACCCGCAGGTCTGTTACGTCTAGCATAACGTCACCGGGTGCTGCGCCGGTCTTGGCTGGAAAATACGCACCCGAGAGCTCACGCCCCACCATGAGCGCGACGATCTTGTCGTGACTGGCGTCGGCGCGTAACAACTCGCCCGCGTTGCATCCGTCACGCAGGACGCTGATGCGGTCTGCGAGCGCAAGCACTTCTTCCATCCGGTGCGAGATGTAGATGATGCCGATGCCGTCTTTCCGCAGTTGGCGAACGATGGCGAACAGTTGCTCCGATTCGGCAGCGGCCAGCGAGGACGTGGGCTCGTCCATCACGATGACGCGGGACTCGACCGACAGCGCCTTCGCCACCTCGACCATCTGCTGCTGCCCCGTGGTCAGCGTAGAGACCGGCGTAGTCGGCGGCAACGCGAGCCCGATACGCTGCAGCAACGCCGCGGCGCGGCGGTTCATCTCGCCGCGCTCGAGCGGACGCCACAGATTGCGCTTGCGCTCGTTGCCCAGAAATATGTTGGAGGCGATGTCGAGGTTGGGTGCGAGCATCAACTCTTGATGAATCAGCGCGACCCCGTGCTGCCTGGCTGCGCGCACGCCGTCGAGCACGACCTTTGCGTCGTCAATCCTGATCTCGCCCGCGTCCGGCGCGAGCACGCCACCGAGCACCTTCATCAGCGTGCTCTTGCCGGCGCCGTTCTCTCCCATGAGCGCGAGCACTTCTCCCGCGCGCACGTCGAGCGCGACGTCCGAGAGTGCGAGGACGCCCGGGAAGCGCTTGCTGATCCCACGCATCGAAAGCAGCGGCGAACGGGGCGCGGATGCCGCTGCCGCTCGAGCGGAGTGGGATGCCGATTCCAAGGTACCTCCGGGGCTAGCCCGACTTTCTCATCTCGGCCAGCTTGTCTCTAAATTCCTTGAGGTTGTCTTTGTCGATGACCTCAACGCCCGTGTCGATGATCCGCTCCGGCGGCAGGGCTGCTTTGGCCGCGTCGCCCTTCGTCGCTAGATCGTGCATCCACTTGCTCGCCAAATAGCCAAACATGAAGGGTTTTTGCACGACCGTGACCTGGATCGTCCCGTTCGCGATGCCGTCGAGAGTGCCTTCGTCCTCGTCGAACACTGCGCTCAGCACCTTGCCCTTCTTGCCGAGCCCTTCCAACGCGGCCGCGATGGCGGAGCCGTTGTAGTTCCAGAGCCCCACTACCATGCTGAGGTCGTGGCGGGCGTTGACGATGTCCTCCACGTTCGAGCGTGCGCGCGCGCGGTCGGTATTGTCCTCACGCTTATCCACGACCTCGATGCCGTGGCCAGCGATGGCGTCCTCGATCCCCTTTTCACGCTGAGCCGCGTTGTCGGCCGCGAACGTGCCCACGAACACGGCGATCTTGCCGCCGTTTGGCAGGAGCTTGACGATCTCGCCACCGAGCGCTTTGCCGGCGGCGTAGTTGTTGGTGCCGATGTAGAGCAGGCGGTTCGACTTGGGCGCGTCGGAATCGAACGTGAGGAGCTGGGTGTGTGCCGCGATGTCGTTGAACTTCGAGGTCTGATCGGTTGGTGCGATGGCACTGACTGCGATGGCGTCATAGCCCTGGCTGGCTAGGTTTTGGAGGATCTGGTTCTGCTCGTCGAGCGTGCCGTTTGGCGGCAGCTTGACGTCGACTTGGACTTTGCCCTCCTGCTCGTACTTGTGGACGCCTGCGGCCGCGAGCTGCCAGAAGGAGCTCGTGTTGTTGGTGACGAACGCGAGCTTGACTGGCTTGGCGGAGCTATGCCGGCAGCCTGCAGCGAAAAGGCTGGCCAGCGACAGCGTGGCTAGGGCGAGCAGGGACGTCCCGAGCTTGGTTCTCATTCGATTGCCTCGACTGACGGTAGCATGAATGTGAGCGTTCACAATATATATCACGGTGAGCCGCGCGGTGGCTGGCGGCATGACGCAATGGTCTCACGACTCGGACCCACGTCACGGACAGGCAGTGCTCGTCTCGCAGTGCGACACTGCGTTGCCTGTGACCGCGTCGGCTCCGAGCTGCGGCTCGTGGCCGCGCGCTGCATCGTCCGTTTCAAAAATCAACGGCGCGCTCGGATTCGACGAAGTTCTTGCTGTCGGTGTGTGCGAATCCGGGCGCTCATCTTTGCGCTGCGCGAGCGGTCGAGCTGCGCACGATGAGCTCGGGCGCCACCACCGCGCGTATCGACTCCATATTGCCAGCGATGCGAGCGAGCAGCGCGTGCAGACAGCGCCGGCCCAGCTCCGCGAAGTCCTGACGAACGGTAGTGAGTGGCGGCGTGAAGTAGGCGGCCTCTGGGATGTCGTCGAAGCCCACCACGCTCAGGTCACCCGGTACCTTTCGCCCGACCTCATGCAGCTTGCGCAGTAGGCCAAGCGCCATTTGATCGTTGCCCACGAGCACCGCCGTCAGGTCCTCGAGCTCGAGCAGGCTCTGTCCGGCTTCGTACCCCGAGCGCGCAGTCCAGTCGCCTCGAAGAAGTGCAGGGACGCGAGCACCGGCCGCCTTGAGCGCAGATTTCCAGCCATCAATGCGGTCTTCGGCCTCTTTCCAATCGGTGGGACCGGCCAGGTGCCAAACGGTTTTGTGGCCGAGATTCAGCAGATGCTCGGTCGCTGCTGCTGCGCCCGCCTTCTGGTCGACCGTGACCACGGGGATCGGCGCGTCGGGCCCCGCTTCCACGGCCACCACGGCGAAGTCGGGTCGCACGTGTCGCAGCGCGTCCACGCCGGCTCGGAGTGGCGCGATGACCGCCACTCCGTCGACGCCTTGATCCCTGAGTTGTTGGATCGCAGACAGCACGGTGTCGCGGTTGAGTGAGCGGAGGCTGGCGATGCTCACCGCGTAGCCCACGTCGTGCGCCGCCTGTTGGATGCCGAACAGCGTGGAGGCCGGGCCGTACAGCGTCGTGTCGAAACTGACCACGCCCAGCGTCTTGGAGCGGCCTGTCACTAAGGCCCGCGCCATCGAGTTGGGTCGGTAGTCGAGCTGGCGGATGGCCGCGAGCACCCGCTCGCGCGTCTCCTGATGCACGTTCGGGCTGTCATGTAGGACGCGCGAGACCGTTTGATAAGAGACGCCAGCCAGCTCTGCGACGTCCGCCATCACTGCGACTTTGCGTTTCCCCGGTGCAGACTCGGCCACAGCCGTTGTCTTGGTTTTATCTTGCTTGACACGTTTCATGTGAACGTTCACAATGCCTATCTGTGGGCCCTCCGTCGCACCATTTGGGGCGTCGGCAAGCGATCTGCCGACCGTAGCACCTCATTGCGCGGCGCTGCCCATCCAATCCTCGAGAATGTGATGACGAGCTTAGTCGAGCAAAAGAAACACGAGCTCTGGCTCTTGACCGGCAGCCAGCATCTGTACGGTGACGACACGCTCAAGAGCGTGGCCCGAAACTCGCAGCAGGTCGCCGAGGCGCTGGACCGCTCCGGGAAATTCCCGGCCAAGGTGGTGTGGAAGCCGATCCTCACGGGGCCGGACGCCATCGAGCAGGTCTGTCTGGCGGCCAATGCAGCCCCTGAGTGCGCCGGGGTCATCACTTGGATGCACACGTTCTCGCCCGCCAAGATGTGGATCGCGGGGCTCACTCGCCTGCAGAAACCGCTCGCCCATCTTCACACGCAGTTCAACCGCGAGCTGCCCTGGGGCGAGCTCGACATGGACTTCATGAACCTCAACCAGTCCGCTCACGGCGACCGGGAATACGGGTTCATCGCCGCGCGACTCCGGCTCAACCGGAAGGTCGTGGTCGGTCATTGGCAGGACGCTGACGTGCTCGAGGAGCTCGCAGCCTGGGGGCGCGCCGCTCTAGCAATGTCAGAGTCGCGTCGGCTCAAGATCGCGCGCTTCGGCGGCATGAACATGCGCGAAGTAGCGGTCACCGGCGGCGATCGCGTGGAGGCGCAGATCCAGCTCGGTTGGTCGGTCAACGGTTACGGAGTCGGGGACCTCGTCGCCCCGATCGCCGAGGTGTCGGACGCCGAGGTCGATCGCCTCGTGAAGGAGTACGGGGAGACTTACACGCTCGCGGCGCCGCTCGAGAAGGGCGGCGCCCAGCACGAGATCGTGCGTTACGCGGCCCGTCAGGAGATCGCCATGCGCGCGTTCCTCGTCGCGGGCGGCTTCGGGGCCTTCACCACGACGTTCGAAGATCTGCACGGGCTCAAGCAGCTGCCCGGCCTCGCCTGCCAACGGTTGATGGCAGAGGGCTACGGCTTCGGCGCAGAGGGCGACTGGAAGACCGCGGCCTTGGTTCGGCTCGGCAAGGTCATGACTGCGGGCCGACCCGGCGGTGTGTCGTTCATCGAGGACTACACGTACCACTTGGTCAAAGGGCAGGAGCGGATCCTAGGCGCGCACATGCTCGAGGTGTGTCCTTCCATCGCCGAGGGCAGGCCGTCCCTCGAGATCCACCCGCTGAACATCGGCGGCAAATCCGAGCCCGCTCGCTTGGTCTTCGAGGCTCGGCCCGGACCCGCAGTGAACACGACGCTCGTGGATATGGGCGGGCGCATGCGCATGATCGTGGCCGAGCTCGACGTGGTGAAGGCCGGTCATCCGATGCCGAAGCTACCCACGGCGCGCGCCGTGTGGATCCCGCGCCCGGACTTCAAACGCGGCGCCCAAGCCTGGCTCGAGGCGGGTGGCGGTCATCACTCCGCGTTCTGTCAGGCCGTCACTTCGGGAGAGTGGGAGGACTTTGCGGGCATGTGTGGGCTGGAGGTGGTTCGTTTCGACGCGAACCTAGATCTGCGCGCACTCCGCAACGAGCTCCGCTGGAACGACGCCGCATTCAAGCTGGGTCGCTAAACGCCATGCCGTCGCCATACCGCGAGCTGAAAGAGAGCGCCTGGGCCGCAAACCAGGAGATCCCGAAACGCGGGCTCGCGATCTATACGTTCGGCAACGTCTCTGCGCTCGACGCTGCGCGCGGCGTCATCGCCATCAAGCCGAGCGGCGTCGCGTACGAGAAGCTCACCCCGGATGATCTGGTGGTCGTCGATCTCTCGGGTAAGGTCGTGGAGGGCACGCTTCGCCCGTCGTCCGATACGCCGACTCATCTCGTGCTCTATCGAGCGTGGAAGGGCATCGGCAGCGTGGTTCACACGCACTCGGGCTACGCGACCGGCTGGGCCCAAGCGCGGCTCCCAATCCCCATTTACGGTACGACCCACGCGGATCACCTGGCCGAGGACGTGCCCTGCACCGCCATCATGTCGGACGACGCCGTGGACCGGGACTACGAAATCGAGACCGGAGCGCAGATCGTCGATTGCTTCAAGAATCGCGATCCGCTGCACACTCCGATGGTGCTGGTGGCGGGCCACGGCGCGTTCACCTGGGGTGAGACGCCGGATAAAGCCGTCTACCACGCCGCCGTGCTCGAGGAGCTGGCGCGCATGGCGTTCGTCACGCGCACTCTCAATCCGGCGGCGGCGCGGCTGCCGGAGCGACTGATCCGAAAGCACTTCGAGCGCAAGCACGGTAAATACGCCTACTACGGACAACAGCAGTCCGAGGTGCAGACGGTCAGCCCCGCGCGGATGAGGAATCAGTGACTCTGAATCAGCGCGGCGCCGTGGAGCTGATCCACGCGGGCGGAGCCGTGCTCGGCATCGAGCTCGGTTCCACTCGCATCAAGGCTGCGCTGGTCGCGCCAGACACTACGCCGCTCGCGTCCGGCTCACACGCCTGGGAAAACCGGCTCGAGGACGGCGTGTGGACGTATGACTTGTCGGACGTCTGGCGGGGCATTGCTGCCTGCTATGCCTCGCTCGCGCAGGACGTGCATGCGCGCTACTCGCTCGAGCTGAAGGCCGTCGCGGCGCTCGGCTTCAGCGGGATGATGCACGGCTATTTGGCTTTGGATCGCGCGGGGAACTTGCTGGTTCCGTTCCGCACTTGGCGCAACAACATCACCAGCAAGGCCTGCGCCGAGCTGACTCCACTCCTCGATTTCGCCGTGCCGCAGCGCTGGAGCATCGCGCACCTTTACCAGTCGGTCCTGGAGCAGCAGCCACATGTGCCGCGCATCGCGCGCCTCACGACGCTCGCCGGTTACGTTCACCTGATGCTCACCGGGGAGCACACGCTCGGCGTGGGTGAGGCCTCGGGCATGTTCCCGATCGATCCGCGCACGTGCGACTGGGACGCCCCGCGGCTGGCTAAGTTCGACGACCTGGTCGAACAGCGCCAGCTCGGTTGGACGCTGCGCGAGATCCTGCCCACCGTGCTCCCTGCGGGGCGCCGGGCTGGGCAGCTCAGCGCGGCAGGCGCGCAGCGGCTCGACCCAAAGGGTCGGCTCGCGCACGGCATTCCACTGTGCGCTCCAGAGGGCGACGCGGGCACTGGCATGGTCGCCACCAATGCCGTACGCCCGCGCTCGGGCAATGTCTCTGCGGGCACCTCGGTGTTCGCGATGATCGTGCTCGAGAAGAGCCTGTCGCGCGTCCACGCGGAAATCGACATGGTCGTCACGCCCGACGGCAGGCCCGTGGCCATGGCTCACTCGAACAATGGGTCGTCGGATCTAGACGTTTGGGTTGGCCTCTTCGGTCAGGTGGCGCGCGCGCTCGGCGC
>DATHOI010000961.1:0-4236 GCA_035485095.1 Polyangiaceae bacterium
CTTCGGTCGAACCGACCAGAGGAAGCTCGGTCGGGGGCGCGCTGAATTCGAGCCCGTCAATCGTGCGTTGATTGCAGTTGGGCAGCGCGGGATCGGGGCAACTGTCGCCGTCAGGCCTCAGGTCGTCGAAGATCCTGAGTACTTTGAAGCGCGTGGGTGCGTTCGGCGTCAAGACGGTCCGCGGCGGGAACAGCGACGGGTCCAGCTTGGGCGGCGGTACAGCCGTGCCGCCTTCGACGGTGAACTGCATCGCAGTGCCCAGCGTCGGGCTAGAGCCTGAGCCGACGTAGTTGTTGTTCATGACGATCTTGGTGCCCGGCGCGAACTGCGAGAAATCGACCAGTACGTCGGCGCGTTCCGTGATGCCGATTTGGACATCCTGTGAGACCTGTGGCGCCGGTAGGTAGCCACCGTCAGAACCGATGATTGTCATCGGTACGACCGCGTGAGTGGTCTGGTTCACGAGTTGCAGATCCCAGAGCTGCGTGTTGGCGGCCCCGAGCATGCGGAAACGGTATTGCTTGCGCTGAACGTTGAGGTTTGGCCACACCGCACCGTTGACCACCACCGTGTCGGCTCCCTCGTTATATGACCAGTAGGCGATATTCGGCGGAGCGTCGGCTCCCGCGTTGAGCTGGCCGGGGTCCGGCGGGAAGTGCAGTTGGCCGTCGGTGAAAAATGCGCGCGTGGCGAAGGCGAGCACGACCTCGTTCGGACCCTTGGGCAGCGGCGAATTCGGCGCGTCGAGCGGCTTACTGGGATCCCGAATCATGTACGCGGCACCGACCTCGCCGCCGTATACGCCCAGCCGCGTGATGCCAAGCACGTGGTCGTGATAGAAGAGCTGCGTCGCGGGCTGATCGTTGGGCATCGTGTAGTCGTTGGTCGAGAAGCTCGGACCGCGGTACTGCACGTTCGTGAACCACTCGTTGGCCGTGCCGTCCATCTGGGGCAACACCATCAAGCCGTGGGTGTGGGTGACTCGGGCAACCGGGAAGTTCGCGTTTTGATAGCCGGGCGGGTACAGGTTGAATGGCGCCACCGGCTCTTCCATGGCTTGGGGATTTGCCCAAGGAATCGTGGGATCTACAGGCAAGAAGTACGGTTGCTGAATGTTCGTTCGCCAATGAACGACAGTGGGAATGCCGCGGACATTCTCAAAAGTGGCTCCGGGGGATCCCGTGAAGTTTGCTCCTCCGACGATTGGCCCATTCTGCGCGAACACGGTCGTCGCCGGGTACCCAGGCGGCAACATTTGCACCTGCGCCTCGGAGTCAGAGATCGTGTATTCGTTGCGAATCACCTGCCCGGATGAGTTCTTGATCACAGTAGGCGCCCAGACAGGCAAAATGGGCAGCTGCGTTGCGAACAATGGGATAGTCGTCGGGTCGATGGGCACCTCATTAGGGGGTGGCAGCCCAATCGCCTGAGTTTGTTGCCCCACGGATTCCTTCTGCGCGTCTTTCGCCCCGCAGCCGGCAGCCAGGGCAATTGCCACGAGTGGTAAACCCAAAGCCGTCAATCGTTGGTTAGTCATAGTGCCCCCGTAAAGGTGGTTCGATAAACATCGGTGGTTGGGTCGAGCCGCACCCGACTAGGTGAATGCTGTCCCGTCTGCGCTGCGTTCGGTTTCGCGCTTACACGCGCCAAAAGACCGAGCATCGCGCTGGAAACAGTTCCACGCGTTCTACAATAGACCGCACTTTTCATAGCGCTCTCCTGTGCTGGGTTAAACATCGGTGTGCCGAGCTCTTGGCACTTGGGGTACGAACGAAGTCGCAGTGCAAACACGGCTGGGAGTCGGGAGGCTCGTCAGCTTCGGGCGGTGATCAAGCAGACACACGACCGCATGGGCGGACTCGTAAATTTGACCCCGTGCCCATCTCAGTGAGCAGAAAGCGCGACACGCCAGTCCAGATTGGAGGAGATTCTCCGGGCCTCCTCATGTTCCGACGCGCAGTGATCGCGTCAGAAATCTTGGAACTTGCGTGGTGTACAGTTCACAACGTAGCTGCGAGAGCCGCACGCTGAATGGACTTCGATGCATTCAGCTATTCGCAATCGAATACCGAGGCCCCTCTATGTTCCCGTCGCGCCCTCAAACGTAACAGCGAATCACCGTGCACTACCAATTTGCGAAGTACGTAGCTCCGCGATCGCGCCACGGCTCGCCGAACCGTGGCCTTTTGCCTCGAGCGAGGTGACATTTTCACCACTAAATCCAGCGGCCACTCGCTCAGCGCGTTCCTGTGCACTCGCGTTTTTTGGCTGCTTTTGTCGGCATTCGCTCAGTGTCGACGACTGAGATTTCGCGTTCGCAGACGTCGGATTCCGAAGCCTGCATCGCAACGGATCTAGCTAGCGTCGAAATTTTTCTGATAGCGCCGTGACGAATCTCGCCACGGATCGCCACAGAACCGTCAACCGATAAGAACCATGACGGTGTCTACGAAATCGATTTTGGTATATGAATCTCTGCAATCGGTTGCACAAGTATTCGTAGGGCTGGGAGCCTCGCGGGACATGCAGCCGTTACTAACCGGTGGAGTCGTAGGTCTCGGCAACGAAGGCGAGGGCGGATGCGCGTGTCTCCCCAAGAGCGTTGGACACAGTTCATGGGCAATGCCAAAAGCCTTCGAGCGTACATCCGACGTCGCGTGTGCGACGCAACGGAAGCCGAGGAAGTGTTTCAAGAGCTCAGTCTGATAGTGATCCGTGATCGTTCGGAATCCGACGACATCGAGCAATTTGCGGCTTGGTACCGAGCGCTCGCGCGTAACGTGCTCGCCCGCTACTTTCGAACCGAGCGACGGCGCGCCGACTTGCTCAACCGCGTGGGGCTCGAGACCGCCAGCTCTAGTCTCACGCACGCCGTCGATCCCGAGCGCTCCGCAAGCGCTCGCGAGATCCTCAGAACGCTGGACACGAGCCTCGAGCCACGAGCACGCGAGCTCTTGTTGCAACGCTATCTGCTCGGCGAGAGCGCTGGCGAGATCGCCATGAAGCTGGAGGAGTCCCCGGCCGCCGTGCGCGTGCGCTTGATGCGGCTCCGTTCCTTGGTTCGTCGGAAATCCCCCGGACCACCCTAGCGGGTTGTCGTAGGCGACCAAGCTCGGAAGGGTCACGCCTGAATGTGGCGCGGCAAGGCACTGAACAATCCTTCATGAGCTAGCTCACCTCTCTTCAGGCAGGTTCGGCGCTCGCAACCCCGGGATGCTGGTTGAGAACCGGCGTGCTGAGCGGCGCCAGCCAACGTCATTCGGTCTCAGCGCGAGCTCTGATGTGTAAACTCGAACTTCGACTGGCGCAGGAGACTCCGCGTCCGCTCACGAGCCTCGACCTTGAATGCGCCCCCGTCGAGGTTGAGCGTGAATCGAGGGACGACCACTCATCGTGCCGAGTACGTGAGCGCGAGTTACACATCTCGCGACACTCGCCTACCTCATTTGCTCGACTGGTGCCGAAGAAAGGCACCAAAAGCAATCCGTCTGTTACGCTGTAGAAACGTCGGATTGCCGGCGGGCTCGCGCGAGCGCGCGCTCGTTTCCGGTCGAGGTGCGTATGCGTACTGGAACTAGTCTCAGCATCTTCGCGGTCGTTGTGGGGTGGGGGCTTTTGGCGGCTTGTAGCGCTGGAAATTCCACTGCTGGCTCACGCGCTGGCTCCGGGGCCTCGTCCTCGACGGCGGGCGCGCAAGGTTCAGGGGGTGGAAGCGCAGCGGGTGCGAACGGCGGCAGTGGTGGCGTCGCCCTCATCGTGTACGTGAATCCGTGTGACGCCGCGGACGCCCCGGCGAATTGCCAGCTCACCGCCGCTCCGGGCTGTGGTGACGGCATGATCAATCAGCCAAACGAGGAGTGCGACGACGGCAATAGTGTTCCAGGCGACGGCTGCTCTGGAATCTGCAAGATCGAGCCGTACTACACGTGCCCGACGCCGGGCATGCCCTGCATCACGACCATCGTCTGTGGAGACGGCAAGGTCGGCCCAGGTGAGGCGTGCGATGACGGCAATATGGCGGCGGGCGACGGCTGCGCAGCAGACTGTCGCTCGGTCGAGAAGGGGTACGTTTGCCAAACGCCCGGCATGCCGTGCGAGCGAGTGCACTCCTGCGGTGACGGCGTGACTGATGCGAATGAAGGCTGCGATGACGGCAACAACACGTCTGGTGATGGCTGCAGCGCGCGTTGCCAAATCGAACAAGGCTTCAAGTGCAGCGGTACGCCGAGCACATGC
>DATHOI010000962.1:0-6535 GCA_035485095.1 Polyangiaceae bacterium
GTGCGCGTGCTGTCATTCGGCATACTGACACCTCACCTGACGGTCTTTCACGATCCGGATCTCTTGCTGATTCTCTTTGCAATCGGGGCGCGCGACCGGACAGCGCTCCGCGAAGCGACAACCCTTGATCGGGAACGCGAGGTTCGGCGGCGCGCCTTCGATACTGACCGGCTTCTTACCCCGATGCCCGGCCTCCGCGCTCAGCATCGAGCCCATCAAGGCCTGGGTGTAAGGCTGACGCGGGTCGAAAATTACCTGCTCGATATTGCCGACCTCCACGAACTCGCCGGCGTACATGACCGCGATGTTGTTCGACACATGGCGGAGCAGCGGTAACTCGTGGGTGATGAACAGCATGCTGCCGATGATGCCTTGGTCCATCAACTCGAACAGCAGGCGAATCACGGCCTTTTGTGTGGAAACATCGAGCGCCGAAGTGGGCTCGTCCGCGATCACGACGCGCGGGTCGAGCAAGGTCGAGATGCCGATCACGACGCGTTGCTTCATGCCGGCGGGCAGCTGCACGGGGTAGGAGTTCAACACTTCATCGGCAGGCATGCCGAGCTTCTGGAAGCGTTCACGTAGGCGCGCGTGCGTCGCTTTCTTGTCGGCGTTCTCGTCGTGGCTCAGGATCATGTCCATTGCCAAATCCTTCACCTTGCGGGTCGGATTCAGGGAATTGAGCGCGCCCTGTGGGATCATCGCAATCTGCTTACCGAGCACGTCGCGCCGGTTGGCCTCGATGTCCATGCCGATGATGCTCTTGCCTTCGATACGCACGTCCCCGCTGCTCAAGTGCAGCGGCGGAATGTAGAGCCCCATGCAGGCGCTGACGAGCGTGGTCTTGCCGCACCCGGACTCCCCGGCGATTCCCAAAATCTCGCCCTTTTTCAGCGAGAATGACACGCCGTCGACGGCTTGGATCTTTTGCCCAAAGCGGGTGAGGTAGTGGGCTCTGAGGTTGTCGACCTCGAAAATCGGCGTGCTCATCACTTCCTCAAACGCGGGTTGAACACGCCCTCGAGCGACGTGTTGATGATGTACAGGGCGAACACGATCACCGTGATCAGCACCACTGCCGGCATGAACGCCCACCAGGCACCGTCAGTCAGTGCCTCGTTCTTGATCGCATCATTCAAGATGTTACCGAGCGAAATCGAGTCATACGGGCCAAGGCCGAGCATCGAGATACTGGCCTCCGACAAAATGCCGGTCGCGGTCTGCAAGATGAAGACCATGAAGATGTACGACAAGAGATACGGCATGATGTGCAAGAGCACGATGCCGAGCGTGCCGTAGCCGTTGATGCGTGCCAGCGCTACGTGATCTCGCCCGCGCAAGCTGGAGGATTGCGCTCGCACGGCGCGCGCGCTCCAGGTCCACGTGGTGCAGCCGATGATCAGGGCGATTAGCGTCAAGCTGCGTCCGTTCTCGATGCTCGAGCTCAGCAAGATCAGCACGATCAAGGACGGGATCACCAAGAACAAGTTCGTGCCCACGGTGAGCAAATCGTCGATTAAGCCACCCTTGTAGCCGCCGTACAGGCCGATCAACGTGCCCACGACGGTCGCCACGGTGCCTGCCAGGAAACCAACGTACAGCGACGAGCGCAGGCCACGGACGAGCAGCGAGACCATGTCGATGCCGAGGTGGTCGGTGCCGAGCCAATGCCCGCTCGAAGGTGGCGCGAACGCCAAGCCCACGCGCGTCGCGGTGTCGACGTTGAGGACGAGCGGGCCCAGAAACGCGATCAGCAGGGTGCCCAAGAAGAGCCCCATGCCCAGCACGAAAGACGGTGTTTTGAGCAGATTTTTGAGGAGCTTCATGTCATTTCCCCGTCTGTTGCGCGGCGCGAATACGCGGGTCGAGGAAGCCGACCAGAATGTCGACGCTGAAATTCGCGATCAGCACGCAGACCGTGATGAGCAGCGTGCAGCCGGTGATGAGCGGGTAGTCATTGCCCTCGATGGCCGTCAGAATCGCCATGCCGAGGCCTGGATAGCTGAAGATGATCTCCGTGATCAGTGCGCCGCCGACCATGGTGCCGAGAGCGAGCGCGAGGCCCGTCAGCTGCGGCAGCATCGCGTTCCGGAACATGTAGTAGAGGATCTTGTTCTCCTTCACGCCCAAGAGCTTCGCGTACTTCACGTAGTCCGTGCCGAGCTCGTAGATGCACATCGAGCGCATGCCGATCGCCTGGCCGCCGACCACGATCAGGAACACCGACAAAAACGGCAGGATGTAGTAGTAGCTGGCGCTAGCGACGAACGCGCGCGTGAACTCTTGCATCAACCCGTCGTCGTAGCCACCCGCGGCCGGGAACCACTCGAGCCGAATGCTGAGCACGTATTTCAGCAAAATCCCGAAGCAGAAGGCCGGAATCGCGCTCGCGAGCAGCGCCAGCGGGTACATTAATTTGTCGAATGCGCCGCGCTTGTACGCCGCTAGCGCTCCCAAAATATTGCCGATGAACCAACCCAAGATGATGGTCGGGAGCTGCAGCGTGAGCGTCCACGGGATGGCGGTCTTGATGATTTCACTGACGCGCTTCGGGTGCTGCAAAATCGAGCCGCCCAGGTCGCCGCGCAGGCTCATCCCGAGGTAGTTCACGAACTGCGCGCCGAGCGAGGTGCGCACGGGCTTACCCTGAGCGTCGCGCTTCACTTTGCCCTGCGCGTCCACCTCGACCAGGTTGAATTCTTTGAGATACTCTTCCTCTTTCTCTTTGGCCGACGCGGAGTCGAGCCCCGCGCTGACCTTGGCCATCATCGCGTCGACCGGGTTCGCGTCGCCAAGGCGCGGCAAGAAGAAATTGATCGTGACCGCGACCAGGAAGGTGACGAAGTACCAACCAGCGCGACCGAGGATGTGTCTGAGAGTGGGGTAGTTCTTCAACATGGGCGTGGGCTCAGTTGCTGGCGACCGGCTTGATGGACCAGAGCATCTTCGTACCCAGGCGATCCCCGGGGAGTAGCGGCGGTAAATACGGGTTGGCGGCTGTCGGCAAGTTGCTCCAGTGCCTCTGGCTGAATTCGTAGAAGGCGTCCGGGCGGTACACGAGCGGCAGCGTGGGCTGCTGCTGCATGAAGAGGATGTTCAGCTCGCGATACGCGGCGAGCAGCGCCGCGTCGTCCTTGATGGTGGGGATGAGCGCCATCAGCTCGTCGATGCGCGGGATGTAGCCGGGCGCTTTCGGGTCGTTGAAGCGGCCCATGTTTTTGTACATCTTCTCGCCGAGCGGCGCGAAGTCCTGCGTCGTCATGATGGCTTCGAAGCGCGACCAAGGCTTGCTCGGCGACGGATCCGAGGACGGCGTGTTCATGATCAAGTCGAAGTCGCCTTCGAAGAGCGCGTTCCAGAACAAGCTAGCGTCTACGAAGCGCTCACGCGCGTCGATGCCCACAGCGCGCATGCTCTTCACTGCGATGCGCACGATCGACTCCCAGTCGGACCAACCGGTCGGCGACTTGAGAAACATGGTCGGCACTTTTTGGCCGTTCTTGTCGCGTGTCTCGACGAGCTCTCCGTCTTTGCCCCATACGGGCGTAAAGCCGCCGGCTTTCAGCTCGGCCTTGGCCTGCTCTGGGTCGAACCACGTCCCGTACTTCTTCGAGTCTTCGTCGGAGTAGAATTTTTGCTCCAGACCGAAGGGCAGGATCAGGCCCGGCTGAAGCGGCACGCTGTAACCGGACACGGCCAGCTCGCGGATGTCCTTGTAGTTGATGGCGAAGGCCATCGCTCGGCGCATGTGCACGTCGTCGACCGGGTGGTGCTTGTGGTTGATGAGCAACATGGGCATCGACGTGCTCAAGAAAAACGGCTCCTGGTCGAGCCAGCTCCGCACGCCCTTCTTTTGCTTCAACCAAATGCGCGGCACGAACGTGCTGGAGCCGTCCAACCGACCTTGTTGCAGCCCGATGCTGAAGGCGTCGTTGCTCTTGTAGATCGGGTGCACGACGTATTTCACGACCGCCTTCTGGCCGCCGTACAGCGCCGCATTGCCCCAATAATTGTCGTCACGCACCACGGCGATTTTTTCGCTGCTGTACATGAAGAGCTTGTATGGGCCCGAGCTCACTGCGTCTTTGTCGAACTTGAGCTTGTTGAACTCGTCCAAGCTGCCATTCAGCTGCAACAGCATGGGCTCGATCACGTGGCGCGGGATGATGCGCTGCGACTGCAGCGCGTCGAGCACGACGAGCGGGTTTTTCTTGTCCTTGTTCAGCGCGAAGACCACGCGCCGCGGATAGTTGGCGCCGGGTGTCGCCTGCACGGGCGCTTCGTTGCCTTGGTCGTCGTAGGCTTTGACGGAGCTCAGGTACTGCCAAATCGGCGCGATATTGAGGCTCTTGTACTTTTGCCCGAGCTCGAACGTATACGTCACATCCCAGGCCGTGACGGGCTTGCCGTCGTTCCAGCGTGCTGCCGGGTTCAGCGTCACTTCCACGCTGTCGTCGTGCGTGGCGTAGGACTCCGCGAGCAACGGCTCCATCTTGCCGGTCAGCGAGTTGTACATGAGCAGGGTTTCGTAGAGCAGATTCATCGCGCCGACTGGCCAATCTGGGTTGGCGAGCAGCGGATTGAACGACGACGGCTCACCCCATTGGCGGCCCGCCTCGTAGAACGTCTCGTTGCGTGGAAAACCGCCGCTGTTGTCGTCACCCTTGGGTCGGCAGTCAGCGAGGGACAGCAGCGCGAGGCCGACACTCAGGGCGCGGGCCGCGCGCCCCAAGCGCGACGGCACGCCGGGAGCCTGTGTGCCGTGTGTCGGGGCGGAGTCGTATGATCGCGTCTCGGTCATGGGCAATGCTTCACAGCTCGGAAGCTCGGGCCGGTGCTAGTGGAGAGCGCGGCCTCGAAGCGGATCCGGGGGTTTGAGGGCGGGCGGACCATAGCTCGGACCGGGCCTGAAACCAAAGCGCCACGATCGCGATCCGACTCATGATCTGCGGCCAGCGCGTCCGGCTCAGGATGGGGCACTGATCTGGGACCAGTTTCACACCGATTCATCGGCATTTATTGGCAATTTGACTAGGTAAGTCAGTTTACCGAAGCCCGCTCTGAGGCGCTCGGAGTCGCGCTGCACCGACCCTCACAATGCAGGCTGAGTGTCGGCTACTCGGCGGTCTGATCTCGATAAAGGCGCGCGAGAGCCGCGCGCCGGCGGCCTTTTAGTGAGGCGGGCTTGCTCGGCTGCAGGCGGACACGCCCCCCTCGCACGCGCGGCGCGCAATGCCGACTTCGAGTGTTGCTGAATTCCCTGCGAAATAGCTATTTCCGCAGCTCGGTCGCGGCGCGAGCCGTGCTATGCCGGCTTCGTCAGCGGAGGGAATGTCTCGTGATTCACAGCGAACCAAGTGCGTCTAGACCACGCAATGCTCGGGTCCCCGTCGCGGCACGCCGTCAACCAGCGCGCCGCAGCGCGGCATCGCGTCCGGACTCTGCGGACAGCGGGCGTTGGAAAGTGCAACTCGAGCTTGCTCCCGCGGAAATCGCTTTCGTGTATCGGCAAGGGTTGGCTCGTGGCGCAGAGGTGTGCCGCCGTGGCTCGCACGACTGGCGGCCGCTCGTCACGACGCCGGAGCTGCGCGAGGCGCTGGCGAAGCGCGCCAGCTTGGCCGAGATGATCGAAGTGGCGCCGAGCTCGAGCGCTGCGCTGCCCTTGCAGCAGACGCTCGCGATCACCGACCCGGCGCTGGCAGCGCTGACCTTGGCGCGCCGCGCGCCGCAGGCGCCGAAGAGCGCGCCGCCACCGCCGCCTGCCGTGTCGAAGAGCACACCGCCGCCCGCGTTGTTGAAGAGCACGCCGCTCGCGTTCGCCGTGCAGCAGCTGGAAGTAGAGCCGACTTCGCCTGCGGTGCTCCTGCCGCCGCCGCTCGTGCGCACGGACTCCGTGCCGGATTGGGAGGACACGCCGCTGCTGCCGTTGCGTGTGGGGCCGCGGTTGCCACCGCCCGCTGCAACCCTGAAGCCAGTGGTGGAAGTTGCCGTGCACCATGCGCGACCGCTCGAGCTGTCGCTCGTTGCGGCGCTGGCGGTCGTGCTCACGCTAGGGGTGACTGCGCTGACCTTGCGGGCCGAGGCGCCGCGGCTGAACGCGCTGGTGAGCTCGATGAGCCCGCGTGCGCGCCACCCCGCGTCGCCGGTCCGTGCAAGCTTCGTCGAGGCTCCGCCTCACTCGACGATTCCGGTGGTTTTACTGCGTGATCTGCCAGTTCAGGGCTCCGGGGCTAGCGCGGCGTTCGTCGGCTCGAGCCAAGCCCCGAGTGCGTCCGGGGTGGGCTTCTCGGCCAGCGCTGGCCCGAGTCGCGCCGCGTTGTCGCGTGCGCTCGCTTTCGCAGCGGCTGCTGCGCGAAGCTGCGGTACTGGGCCGGTGACGGCACAGGTCGTCGTGACGTTTGCGCCGTCCGGAGTCGCGCGTAGCATCCACTTCACGGCCGCGCCGCCGGTGGCGCTCCGCTCCTGTGTATTGAACGCCGTAGCCCGCACGCACCTCGCGCCCTTCTCAGGCGAGCCAGTCACCGTGTCGAAAACT
>DATHOI010000963.1:0-13044 GCA_035485095.1 Polyangiaceae bacterium
GAACCGCGCCGCCGCGCGGCTCGAGGGCTCGAAGGCCTTCATGAAGCAGTTTGCTGCGCGTCATGGCCTGCCGACGGCGCGCTTTCAGATCGTTTCCGACGCGGCTGGCGCTGAGCGCGCGATCGCGGACTTCCCGCAGGCTCCGGTGGTGAAGGCGGATGGCTTGTGCGCGGGCAAGGGCGTCGTCGTGGCCGACACGCACGACGAAGCGCTGCTCGCTGCGCGCCGAATGCTGAGCGGGGAGGCTTTCGGTCAAGCGGGCAAAACCGTCGTCATCGAGGAACGAACCGCAGGCTCGGAAGCCAGCATGCACGCGATCTGCGACGGCGAACGCTTCGTGCTCTTGCCAGCAGCTCAAGATCACAAGCGCATTGGCGACGGTGATCGCGGGCCGAACACCGGAGGCATGGGCGCATACGCTCCAGCGCCGCTGATCACGCCTGAGCTCGAGGCCCGTATCCGGCGCGAGATCTTCGAACGCGCGCTGCGTGGCATGGTCGCCGATGGTCACCCGTTTCGCGGCGCTCTGTACGCGGGGCTGATGATAACTCCAGAGGGTGATATCTCGCTCATCGAGTTCAATGTGCGCTTCGGCGATCCCGAAACGCAGGTGCTGATGGCAGTGCTCGACGGTGACCTGGCGCAGGCGCTCGTGGGGGCGGCTCAAGGCGCGCTTCGGCCGGAGCTGCTTTCGGTCTCGAGCGACCACGCTTTGTGCGTGGTCCTCGCCGCTGGCGGTTACCCAGAAGCGCCGCGCAGCGGTGACGTGATCCGTGGTCTCGACGCCGCTCGGCAGATAGCCGGGGTATCGGTGTTTCACGCGGGCACCAAGCTTCGGGATGGAGACGTGGTCACGGCCGGCGGTCGGGTGCTCGCTGTCACCGCGCGCGCGCGGACGCTCGAGATGGCGTACGCGCGGGCTTACGAAGCCGCGGCGCTGATTGAATTCGAAGGGCGCCAGTACCGTCGTGACATCGCGGCGCGCGCGTTGGGACCCCGATGAACGCGCATGATTTGCACGCTGCGCTCGCTCAGCTCGAAGCGGGCAGGGTCGTGGCGGTAGCCACTGAGTCGTTCTTTGGGCTGCTCGCCGACATCACCAATCCACTGGCCGTCGAGGCGCTGTTCGGGCTGAAGCCGCGTGGCGCGGACAAGGGCGTGCCAACGCTGCTGCCTTCGCGCGCCGCGTGGGCCGAGCTCGTCGCGGGCGAGATTCCGGAATTGGCTCAAGCGTTCGCGAGCGCACTGTGGCCGGGCGGGCTCAGCATCGCGCTGCCGGCCTCGTCCAAGGTCGCCGCGCGCGTTGCGCTCGACGGCACGCTTGCCGTGCGGCTGCCGGGTGCTTCTGCTGCGGCAGAGCTCGCGGCGCACTTTGGACGGCCGCTCAGCGCGACCAGCGCTAACCTTCCCGGCGCGCCGCCAGCCACGCACTCTGCGGCCGTCGAAGCGGCCTTCGCCGCCGCGATCGAGCTCGGTACCCTGCTGGTACTGCCAGGCGAGAGCCCGGGCGGAGCGCCGTCGACCGTCGTCGCCGTCACCGGCGAAGCGTATCGCGTTGCTCGGGTTGGCGCGGTGCCGGTTTCGGCCTTGGACGCGATCGCAAACGAACGCACGCACGGCGCTTGACGCGACGCAGCACTGGCGCTAGCTCACCCGCGCGGGCCCATGCCCGCCCTGGAGGAACATGGCTCGAGTAATCAATTTCAATGCAGGCCCCGCAGCCCTTCCGTTGGGCGCTCTCGAACGCGCTCAAAAGGAGCTGCTCGACATCGACGGCAGCGGCATGAGCGTGATGGAGCACAGCCATCGCGGCAAGGTCTACGAAGCGGTTCACAACGAGGCGATCGCGCTCACCAAAGAGCTGCTGAACGTCAGCGATGACTACAACATCCTGCTGCTCCAGGGCGGCGCCAGCCAACAGTTCGCGGTCATTCCGATGAACTTGCTGCCGCAAGGCAAGAGCGCCGACTACATCATGACCGGTGCCTGGTCGCAGAAGGCGTACAAGGAGGCGAAGGTGCTCGGCACCGCGCGCGTCGCCGGTACGACCGAGAAGGACAAGAAGTTCGCGCGCGTCCCGAAGCAAAGCGAGCTCGAGCTGGACCCCAACGCGGCCTACGCGCACATCACCAGCAACAACACCATTTTCGGCACGCAATTTCACGAATTCCCCGACACCGGCGCGGTCCCGTTGATCGCCGACATGTCGAGCGACATCGCTTGGAAGCCGATTGACGTCTCGAAATTCGGCCTGATCTACGCCGGCGCGCAGAAGAACCTCGGCCCGAGCGGGCTCGTGGTCGTGATCATCCGAAAGGACCTGGTCGAGGCGGGGCGCAAGGACATCCCGGTCATCTTCCAGTACCGCACGCACGTCGAGAACAACTCGCTGTACAACACCCCCCCCACGTTCTCCGTCTACATGCTGCGCAACGTGCTCGCCGAGGTGAAAGCCAACGGCGGCCTCAGCGCGATGGAGAAGCTGAACCGTGAAAAAGCGGCGCTGCTCTACGGCGCGATCGACGCTCGCTCGGACATCTTCTCCTGCCCGGTCGAGAAGGACTCTCGCTCGACGATGAACGTCGTCTTCACCGTGAAGACCCCCGAGCTCGAGACCGAGTTCCTGGCTGAAGCCAAGAAGCTCAAGATGGAGGGCCTGAAGGGCCATCGCTCGGTCGGCGGCTTCCGCGCGTCAATCTACAACGCAGTTTCGCGAGAGTCGGTCGCGACGCTCGCCGACTTCATCAAGAAGTTCAAAGCCTGATCGCCGCGAGAAGCCCTCGCTAGATAGCGTGCTGCAGCGCGCGTTTCGGTGCATCCGAGAGCGCGCTGCACTTCTTTTGTGCCTTTTTGCCTTGAAAGGGGGGGGCGTACGCCACCGAGTCACGGAACTAGAGTAGTACTCGGGGGGCGGCGCGCGCTGTGGGCCCGGCGCGCTGGCGTGGCGTAACATTGGGCTGCGCGACGGGAAGCCCGGCAAAAACCCCATGACTTTGACGGAGCGGCTACCGAGGGACTACGCTTGCGGCTCCGTTTTCACTCCAACCTCGCGGATGTCTTTGGCTCGCTTCCGACTCCGGTTCCTGCTCCAAGAGATCGACCTGCCGCAGGGCGACACGGTCATTGGCCGAAGCGCGACTTGTCAGGTCACGATTGAGGACCCGCTCGTGTCTCGGGAGCACGCGCGCATCCGAATCGTCGGTGAGCGGGCGACGATCGAAGACCTCGGTTCGCGCAACGGAGTGCTCGTTGGCGGCGGCGCAGTGCAGGGGGTGCACTTGCTTTCGGACGGGGACCGCGTGCGCATCGGCACGCAAGAGATGGTATTTTGCGCGGGCTCGCCCGTGGCACCGAAGAGCGCTGGCCTGACGCGCACCACGGGCTTCATGTGCCACTGCGCCGAGTGCGGCCATCCGTACCCGCTCGAGCTCGTCGAGTGCCCGGCGTGTGGCTCCAATGATCGAAACGAGGAAGACACCTTGGCTGGCACGCCCAGCTCGTCACGTGACTGGGGGCTCGACCTAGTCGTCGAGGCGCTGCGGCGCGCGGAGTCCCTCGGGCGCACCGAAGACATCGAGCGGATCTTATCGCACGCGCGGCTGGGCATCGAGCAGCGCATCGGCAACGGCCAACCCGTGGAGCGGCCGACGCTCGACGCGGTCGCGGACGCCGCCGCAACGCTTGCCGCAGCGCGCGGCGATGCGACCTGGGGCAAGTGGTTACTCTCCGTATACGCTTCGCTCGGCAGCGTGCCGCCGCGAGCGGTCGGTCAGAGTTTGATCACTTTGCCGCCGTCCGAACGCACCTCGCTCGCGCCGGCCGCACGGCGCGTGGTGGAGAGCGTGAGCTCGCGAGGTGGTCCGCGCCATGAGGACCGGGAGAGCTTCGAACGCATCGAGGCGCTCGGTGATTCGGAGCCCGCCGGTGCATGAGGCACACGCTGCGCTACAACCATCACGACATCGAGCTGCCCGAAGGCGAGTTCGTGATTGGTCGCGCGGCCAATTGCCAGTTGTCTTTGGATGACCCGCTCGTGTCGCGCAACCACGCGACGCTGACCGTGACCTCGGAGGCAGTGGTGGTTGCTGATCTCGGCAGCCGCAACGGCGTGCGCGTGAACGGTGATCGAATCGACGGCAAGAAGAAGCTCGCGCACGGCGACCAGATCTCGATTGGCAGCCAAGAGATGGTCGTGATGTCCCGGCGAGACATCGCAGCGGACACGTTGATTCAGGCGCCCACCCAGCGCGTCGCAACGTTCGGCTTGCTGGGCATCCTGGCGGAGAAGGCGCTAGCCATGGGCCGCGGCGAAGAAGCCGAAAAATTGCTCTTCGAGCAACTGGATCAGGTGCTCGTCGACGCACAGCGTGGTGTGAACGTCGCGTCCGAGACACTCGAGCGCTCGTGTGACTATGCGCTGAAGCTCGCTAGCGCGACGAGCAACGGGCGCTGGGTGGACTACATCTTTCGACTGCACAACGCGCTCGCCAGGACGTGCCCAGGTCCGATCGTCGACGAGCTTTACACCGTGCTTCGCAAAGTGAAGACCGTGAACCTGCCCGTGCTCCGCGAGTACATCGAGGGGTTGCGGGAATTGTCCGGGAACCTCGGGCCGGCTGACCGCTTCCTGCTGAATCGACTCGAAGGCCTCGAACGGCTCGCTGCCGCGAAATAGCCTCAGCGTGCAGATCAGTTCGCGGCTGACGGGTGTTTTTCGCTCGTGGCGGTCGAGTCACGGAGGCTCCTCGCTGTGTGACTCGACGGCCGGGCGGTCGGGGGCTATCGTTGAGGGTATTGGATTCCGATCAGAGCTCCCGTAGCGCCCAGCCGCGCCCCATGCAGACTGCGGAAGCATCGTCCCCCGCGCTGCGATTTTGGCTCGAATTTCAAGGGCGTACGTTCGAGCTACGACCAGGCGAGGTGTTGATCGGGCGCAGCTCGAGCTGCCACTTGGTGCTCGACGACGGCCTCGTCTCGCGCCGACACGCCCAAATCGTCGTCAGCGACGAGCGCGCGCAGATTGAGGATTTCGGGAGCGCTAACGGCGTCTTCGTCAACGGCGAGCGCGTAGCGGGTAGCCGAGCCTTGAATGCCGGCGATCAACTTCAGGTCGGCAAGCAGCAGTTCGTGGTGCGCGCCATCGCGCGCCCGCCGCAAGCGCGCGCTTCGGAGCGCTTCACCGCCGAGACTCTGCACGGCCTTCGCGTCGCTCCGGATATTTCGAACGCGCCGGGGCCCGACTCGATCACCAAGTCGGACTTGAAGCTGCCCGAGGTCGAGCTGACGCACCGCGAGGAAGTGCTCGAGCTACTCGGCGGCGTCGCAGACAAGGTGCTGGCGCTCGGACGCGGGGACGAAGCGGAGCGCGTGCTGTCCGCCGCGCTCAACAACATTCTGACCGAGGCGAAGAAGGGCCGCGAGCCCGCACAGCGCGTCGTGAGCCGCGCCGCGAGCTACGCGGGAAAGCTCGCCGAAGCCACGGCTCGCGGAAAGTGGATCGACTACACGATCGAGCTCTACACCGCGCTGCGTCGGCCGCTGCCGATTGAGTTCGTCGATCAGATGTACGCTGTCTTGCGTCGAGTCGACGGGGTCAACCTGACCGGGCTCAGGGCTTACCTCTCGCTCTTACATGAGCAGACGACGGTGTTCGGTCCGAACGAGCGCTTCGCGATTCAGCGGCTCGAGGGCTTCGAGCGCTTGGTGGCCCTGAAGTAGGCGAAGCAGCGCCGATTGGCTCCTCACGGGCCAGCCAGAGCGAGGCGGCCTCGCCGATCGCGTCTCGCAGCTCCTCGTCGTCGATCGTCGCGAGGCGTTCCTGAAGCTTGACGGGCAACGGCGCCTTGCGCGATGCGCGCTTGGGTGCGGCCGGGTCGCGCAGCGGTGGCGCGATCTCGCGCACCCGAAACCGCACGGTGTCGACGTGCACATGCGCCGCTTTGAGCCGTACGACGATCTCGTTCACGAGCAATGACAGCTCTTGCGCCCAGCTCGCCGACGCCACGAACACGGTCAGCTCGCGCCCGCGTTTGGGACCGGGCTCGGTGCGCGCCGCGATGCGCTCGCCCACGACGCGACGCCATTGCTCGCGGTCGATCGCAGTGCCGGCGAGTCGAGCCGCGGCCTCGCGCGACGTCGCCAGAAGATTGCCCAGCGAAGCCGGCTTGTCGCGTGTGGATTTGGAGCTCACCGAGCTGCCAGCGTAGCGCAGTGCGGCTTTTTTGGGCGTCGGCGGCTGGAAATTCCTGAATGGCCGAGCGGGGGAAGGCATCTTGAGGGTATCGTGTTAGACACCCCGTGGAGAACCGGCCGTCAGGTTGCCGGTCAGTCGTTCAATGAGGAAGTCCAGCGCTCCGAGAGGTATCGTTTTGCTTAGTCGGAATCTGACTTGGGTTGCTGCGGGCGCCCTACTGGTCGTCGGTGTCGCGGTCGCGGGGATTCACTTTGCGGGCAGCGGCACGAGCTCAGCCGCGGCGGCAGCGTCGTCCGCTGCGGATGACCTGGCGGCTCTTGCGCTGCCGCCGATTGGTTCTGTCGGGTCGCCGGTTCCGTCTGCCAACGTCGCGGCAGCAACCACCTTGGCCGCCGAGATCGCAGCCATTCGACCGATGATTTCGGATACCAATGGTCCGCTCGATCGCGGCACGGCTTCTCTGGCACTTTGGGCCAGCACGAATCTCACCTGGTCGGATCTCAAGGCCTTGTCCGGCACGACGCCCGCGCTTTTCCGCAAGGATCCGGACGAAGAGCGCGGCCGCTCGCTGTGCATCGAGGGCACCATTCAAGAGATCCGCGCGGAGAAAAATTTGAGCCGCCGCTTGGTGCTCGATCGCTCGGCGCCGTTGGTCGAGCAGGGCAATGGCAACGGCGTCGGAACCGGAACCAATACGGGGAACGGCAGCGGCTCGGGCTCCTTGTCTGCGACGCGAGCTGGCGGCGCGGACTCCGAGCATGCAGACGGCGGTGAAGCGGCACGCCTGCTCTTGGCGGACAGTGACGACGCTGAATGGGTCGTGCCCGGTGGCAAGGTCTTCTTCGCGACGATCGTCGAGCCGGATCACAGCAAGACCGAAGAAGCGCGCCTGAAGGCAAAACCGTTCATCATCGAGGCGATCGCGGTGAAGAGCACGGGCGCCTTGGTTGACGGAGACAGTGCGCGGTTCTGCGGCATTCTCACCGGCGTGGTTCTCACTGGGAATGATTTGCGGCTGGAGCACCGCGCCGTCGGCATGTTCGATCTGCCCGAAAACACGGGGGGGCCGCCGCACGTCGTGACCCCCGCGGCGTCCAACGGGCAGTGAGCTTCAAGCCGAGTCCGTTACAGGCCCGGCGCGTTCAAGTTGGGATCTTGTCCCGGGAACCAGCGACTCGCGATCCGGATTGCGTTCGTCGCGGCGCCCAAGCGTAGGTTGTCGGCGGCCATGGTCAAACAGACGCTGCGCCCGCTCGGGTCGCGCGCGTCACGACGCAAGCGGCCGATGAGCGCGTGATCGCGATCATGCACGCAGGACAACGCGCTCAGACCGTCCCCAGTCGTCCCGGGGAAGAAGGTGACGAATGGCGTCTGTTTCGGATCAGCGAGCGTGGCTTCGAGCTCGGACAACTCGGCGCGGTCGCGCAGGGTGAGCCACGTATTGAGGTAGTGCCCGACGGCCACCGCGACGCGACAGCACTGAGCCGAGACAGCAAACTCAGGAAAATCCAAAATCTTCCGGCTCTCTTGCACGAGCTTGCGCTCCTCGGCGGAAAAGCCAGTCTCGTCCGTCTTGCCGTTGTGCGGCACGGCGTTGCCCGCGTAGTGCGACACGTCGAAGGCGCTGCCCAGGCGATTGGCTTCCGCGTAGCCCGCTCTGGACTCCGCTAGAAAGTCATCTAACGCTGAAATGCCGGCACCGCTGACTGCTTGGTAGGTGCTCACGCTGGCTGATTCGAGGCCAAAGCGGCGCTTGAGCGGGCCGGTCGCGAGCGCGAAGGGAATGGTGGTGCAGTTGGGGTTGGCTACCAGACGCACACTCTCTCGCACCTCGCGACAATTGACGCCGCCGACGACGAGCGGCACTTTCGGATCGAGGCGATAGGTGTTGCTCTTGTCGACCACGCGGTAGCCGAGCTCGAGCAAGCGCGGCACGTAGCGTTGGCTATGGTCGTCGTCGAGCGCGACCAGGGCTAGCTCCCCGCGCGTGGCGTCCGCGCTCTCGAGCTGCGCTGCGCCGCGCACCTTGTGGGTCTTGCCGCCATGCTCGAGGTTCTGGTCACGACTCGCGTACAGCTGTAGCTCCGCGCCAGGCCAGGCGCGCTGTACGAGGTCCAAACTTTCACGGCCAACTAGCCCGGTTGCACCGAGGATGCAGATTCGCATGGCGCGTCCCATATCACGTATTGAGCAGACTTGCCGCTCGTTTCCTGGAAAGAGCCCGCGAAAACCACGGTTTTGTGAGGGGTGTGCTCGAAGCCGGCGTGTTCCCCGAGGGGCGCGGCTTGGCGCTGAATGCCCGCGAGACGTCTCTGTTTGAAACGCGCAGCGCGCGAAGACCGCGAGTGAGAGGCGCGGCTCCCCTAAGGCGACGACCAAGCGCGCGCATTGTCTACTAGGAGTGCGATACCAGGAACCAAGCGTCTACATTCACTCCTTTGGGTTATCGCGAGCGTCGCGCAGGCGCGCAGGTCGCGCAGGCGCGCAGGTCGCGCAGGCGCGCAGGGTGGTGAGCGAATCACCGCTCGGAATTGACGCTCCGCCTGCGCGCAGATCGAACCGTACTTCTGAGCGCGTCGCGTCGCGTGTCGTGCATGCGAGAGCATCGCAGACTTGAGACTTGAGACTCGAGACTTGAGAAAGCGTTGGCTTGAGGCTCGAGGCTCGAGACTTGAGACTTGAGAAAGCGTTGAAAGGAGCGAGTGCCATTAAGAGAATCTTTGCGTTTGCGTATAGACCGTGTCACCTTCGGAGGTTGAGTCAGGCGAGAAATTTTTAACTCGCAGCTCAGCAAGCACGAACGTCGAGGACATTGTCGATGCCGCAGAACGTATCCCGTAGTTGGCTTGGAGCAGTGGGTTTGGTCGCAGTGCTCGGCTTGGCGCGCTGTGGCGGACTCCCTGAAGTGAGCAGCACGGGCAATAACATCAACGGAAACGACGCCTCTGCGAACGCGGGGTCTTCGGCCACCGGCGGCTCCGGACAAGATCTGAATACGAACTCGGACTCGGGGCTCAACGACTCGGGCTGTACTGGCCCGAATTGCACGACGACTGGCGAAGCCGGGACGGGATCGGGGAACTCGGATCTGTGCGGCGACGGTGTGGTGGGGAAGAGTGAAGAGTGCGACGACGGGAACGCGACGCCTGGTGATGGCTGCTCTGGTCTGTGCCAGATAGAGCCGGGCTATGTGTGCCTCGTAGCAGGCAAGCCGTGCACGCTGTCGGACAACGAGGTGTGCGGTGACGGCAAGCTCGGTTTACACGAAGCGTGCGACGACGGGAACGCGCAAAGCGGAGACGGCTGCTCGTCGACTTGCACCATCGAACCGGGCTACACCTGCGACCCGGCCAGCGGCGTGTGCACGCCGACGCAAGCGCCCGCGGTGTGTGGCAACGGGCTCGTGGAGTTCGGTGAAGATTGCGACGACGGCAACGCGGTAGCCAATGATGGCTGTACCGCGTGCAAGACGGACCAGGGTTACGTTTGCCTGAACGCGGGTCAACCCTGCGTGCCGGCCGAGTATTGCGGCGACGGCATCTTGCAAGTGACGCTGGGTGAGGACTGCGACGACGGTAACAACAAGCCGGGCGACGGCTGCGATGCGCTGTGTCACACGGAAGCCGGCTATTTGTGCTCCGTTCCGGGCGCGGGCGACGCTGGTGTTACGGACGCGGGCGCGACCACTGGCGAGACGTGCACCAAAGTTTGGGTGTGTGGCAACGGCATCGTCGACCCGCACGAGGCGTGCGATGACAAGGGCGTCAGTGGTGGCTGCAGCGCGACCTGCCAGGTCGTCGCTGGCTTTACCTGCTCCAAAGATCCAGTCACCGGTGCTGGTAAGTGCGTGCCTGCGCCCAAGAGCGTGTGCGGCAACGCCATCGTGGAAGCGGGCGAAGCCTGTGACGACGGTAACAAGGTCAACAACGACGGCTGCACCGCGTGCAAGATAGACCCTGGGTTTTCCTGCGTGACGCCGGGCATGCTCTGCACACAGAACGAGTTCTGTGGCGATGGCGTCGTGGACATCGATCGCGGCGAGCAGTGCGACGACAAGAACACGACCAACGGTGATGGTTGCAGCGGCACGTGCCAGCTCGAGCCGAACTTCACCTGTCCGACTCCGGGCAAGCCCTGTAAATCGACCATCGTCTGTGGTGACGGCACGATCGCCGGCAACGAACAATGTGATGATGGCACGAAGACCGGGCTAGGCGGTTGCAGCACCACCTGTCAGTTGGTCCCGGGCTACTTGTGCCCGGTCGCCGGCCAGCGCTGCGTGCCTGCGGCTTGCGGTGACGGCATCAAGGTCGGCAACGAGCAGTGCGACGACGGCAACACCGTGTCGGGTGACGGTTGCAGCGCGACGTGCAAAATCGAAGCTCCTTACGCCTGTGTCGCCACGAACGCGCCGAATCCTAGCCCGACGACGCCAGCCACGGCGTGCCACCTGACCAAGTGCGGTGACGGCAAAGTGGACCCGACGCATCCGGGCATCGGTACGCCGGAAGGTTCAGAGGAGTGTGATCTAGGCGATCTCATCCCGTACGACGGTTGCTCGCCCACGTGCACGATCGAACCAAAGTGCGCGAATGGCACGTGCACGGCCGTGTGCGGTGACGGCTTCTTGTTCTCGACCGAGGCCTGTGACGACGGCAATACCTTCTCGGGCGACGGCTGCTCCAGCACGTGTACCGTGGAGCCGGGCTTCTACTGCACATCCACGGTGGTCGCCGCGCCCAAGACGCTCAACATTCCGATCCTGTATCGCGACTTCTTGTATTGGTGTGATTCGACGAAGTCGGGCAACACCTGCCTGAACGCGTTCGGGCACCCCGATTTCGAGCGTTACGCTGGCCCGAGCCCCTCGCTCGGTCTGGTGGCGGCGGCGCTCGGTGCCGACGGCTTTCCGGTATTCGCTAACACGATCGGGCAACCTGGTACCGATCCAGACGGCGTGACCGCCGGTTACACCGCGGCTACGGAGCTAACGAGCGCGCAGATGTACTACTGGTGGTGGCACGAGCAGGATTGCCGCACGCTGCCGTGCGTCCCAAACCCGTATGACAAGCTCGTCTACCTCGACCAGACCGGAAATCCGACCGTGCTGCCACTCGCGCAGCAGGCTGACGGCTCCTACCAGTACAGCTCGACCTCGTTCTTCCCGATCGACAACTTAGGTTGGGTCTCTGGAACCCCCGCTACGTCGATCCAGACGACCAACGGTCACAACTTCAGCTTCAACAGCGAGCTCCGCTATCAGTTCACCTACAATGCTGCCACCACTCCGGCGCCGAAGCTGTCGTTCTTCGGGGACGACGACGTTTGGGTGTTCATCAACGGAAAACTGGCGGTTGATCTCGGCGGGTTACATTCGCAGGCCGCCGGCAGCGTTACGCTCGACGCGACAGCGGCACTCCCAGCCAATCTCAACCTGGTCTCCGGCGGCATGTACGACATCGTGGTCTTCCAAGCGGAGCGGCACACCACCGGCTCGAACTATCAGCTCACGCTCGACGGCTTCGAGCACGACATCTCGTCGTGCGTCACCAAGTGTGGCGACGGCATCGTGGCCGGTGACGAGGTGTGCGACGACGGCAAGAACGACGGCAGCTACGGCGGCTGCATGCCCGGGTGCAAAGCGCGCGGGCCGTACTGCGGCGACAGCAAGCTGCAAAGCCCGCCCGAAGCTTGTGACAACGGCGTCAACGCCGTCACGGGTTACGGCAACAACACCCCGCAATGCGCGCCCAATTGTCAGATCGCGCCGTATTGCGGCGACGGCGTGACCTCGAACGGCGAGCAATGCGACGACGGCGCGAGCAACGGCGCGGGCTACGGCTTCTGCCTCGTCGGTTGCAAGCTCGGTCCGCGTTGTGGCGACGGCTCCCTCGACCCGGAAGAGCAGTGCGACGACGGCGTGAACAACGGCACGCCGGGCAGCCTGTGTCAGCTCGACTGCACGCTCAAGTGCGGCAACGGTAAGCTCGACCCAGGCGAGGCCTGCGACTTGGGTACAGCCCTCAACACCGGCGCATACAACGGTTGCAACGCCGATTGCAGCAAGGGACCGTACTGCGGCGATGGGTTCCAAGACCCAGGTGAAGCCTGCGACGACGGCAAGAACGACGGCACGTACGGCACGTGTAACCCGGGCTGCATGCAAGCCAACTACTGCGGCGACGGCATCGTGACCAATCCGCCGGAGACTTGCGATGACGGTGCGGCTAACAGCCTGACTGCATACGGCAAGGGCGAGTGCACGAATCGTTGTCTGCCGGCACCCTACTGCGGCGACAAAGCCGTCGAGTCTGCCTACGGTGAGAAGTGCGACGATGGCAAGAACGACGGCACGCCCGGCTCATGCACGCCGGACTGCAGCGCGTACGTGCCGCTCACGACCTGCGGTAACGGCATGCTGGACAAGAACGAGCAGTGCGACGACGGCACGAGCAATGGCCTTGCCACCGACAAGTGCGACGCGCATTGCCACTTCCGCTGCGGCAACGGCATCAAAGATTCGGGTGAAGCCTGCGACGACGGCGTCAACAACGGCGCTTATGGTACGTGCAATCCCGACTGCACTCTGGCGCCGTATTGCGGTGACGGCATACTGAACGGCAGCGAACAGTGCGACCAAGGCGTGAAGAACGTGGCGCTCGCCACCGCTTACGGGAAGACGGTGTGCACCAGCGTGTGCACCAAAGCGCCCTATTGCGGCGACGGTCGCGTACAGTCGGCCTTCGAAGATTGCGACGGCTCGATCGGTTGTAGCCCGACCTGCACCTCCTCGATTCCGCACTGAGCCGGCTCGGAAAGCGGTAGCGGTCGGATTTTGAAGCGGCGCGCCT
>DATHOI010000964.1:0-2141 GCA_035485095.1 Polyangiaceae bacterium
TTGAGACGTCGAACGGCCTCGACTATGTCACCCGTACGCACGATCGTCTGCTTGCTGACGGCGCGTACCTGCTCCTCATTCGGTTGGGGATTGACCAACCTGACGTGCTGGGCCTTCTGCCCACCACCGACAAGTACGACGCCCTACGCATTCTCCAGACGAACGGGAACAGCGCCCATACTCACGATGAAGTCGTCGCGTGGCTCAAGAACATCGATCGCACAGACCCCTGGCTCCTTGTTGGAGCGAGTTACGATGCTGTGGATCTTCTCTTTGTCGAGCCGGTTCACGACCCTGCCGCGCTCGCGAAAAACGTCCTCTCGTTTTGCCCCGACTTTTACTACCAGGGGATCGGGCTCGATCCTTCAAACCACGGCGCAGATCCGATTGTCGTCATTGAGCAAAACTTTAGGACAGAGCGCCTCGTCCACTTCTGGTGGGACTAGCCCGCGCGGTTCCTCGCCGCCCAACAAAACGTTGAAGCTGACGAAAATCTCGCTGCGCTCGACTTTCGCAGCTTAACGCCGGTACGTTGGGCGGACGTGAGCCAAGACGCGATCTCCGCTAGCGACGTCACTTCTTTCGCCCGACGCGAGATCGAGGTGATAGCCGACCCGGTTGTCCGACAGGCCTTGGCACAGCGTCTCATGCAGCCTGAACTGCATCTCCGAGACTGGGAGTACGGCGCACCAGGCGAGCGATATCCGTGCTGGACGGTGGCAAAAGATCTGCCGTCCGATTGTGCGCTCGTGTACTCGATTCACGGCCATGGTCCCGGCAACCCTTGGGGCCTAGTTGCGCTGTCGAATGCCTGGTTTGGTATGGATTCGGGGTGGTTCCTCAGGCTTGAGGATGCTTTCGTGGAATCGAGAATGGGCGGCGCGCTTTGCATTTGGGATGTCATCTCGCCGAACGGCACCGCCCTGACGTGCCTGCCTTTAGTGGACCATCCGAAACTAGAAACTTGCCTCTCGGGTTTCGTGGTCTGATTTCTCGTACTTCTTCATGAACTTGCTCGGGCTGATCCCGCCGAGGCTCGAGTGGGGTCGAACGTTGTTGTAGTGCTTGCGCCAGGCCTCGATGACCGCCCTGGCTTCGATGCGCGAGCGGAACCACTCCATCCCGAGGCACTCATCGCGAAAGCGGCCGTTGAAGCTCTCGTTGGTGCCATTCTGCCAGGGTTTGCCTGGATCGATGAACGCTGTCTCGATGCCTTCTTGGAGCATCCAGCGCAAGAGTGCCCTGGAAACGAACTCAGGTCCATTGTCGCAGCGCAAGAAGCGTGGAGCGCCGCGTACGCTGACGACGCGGGCGAGTACTTCGACGACGCGAGCGGCGCGAATGCCACTGGCAACATCAATGGCAAGGCTCTCACGCGTCCACTCGTCGATGACAGTCAGGCACTTGATGGAGCGGCCATCAGCGAGTGTGTCGAACACGAAATCAATCGCCCAGACATGGTTGGGGCTATTGGGCGGCGTCGGTCGCGGGCGTTTGGCGGCGACGCGCTTACGAGGCCGCTTGCGGGGCACTTGAAGGCCAGCGCCTCGCCATAGTCGATGCGCCCGCTCCACGCTCAGCACGGTGCCTTCCTGTGCGAGCAAGAGCTGCATCATGCGGTAGCCGTAGCGAGGGTACAGCCCGGCGAGCTCGCGCATTCTTGAGACGACCGGCGCGTCCGCTTTGGCGCGCTTCGACTCGAGCCGCAGCCCCGACCTCGCGGTGCGGAATAGCGCGCACGCTCGTCGCAGCGGCACGCCTCGCGACTTGGCGTAGGCCACCTGGCGGCGACGACCGGGCGCGCTCACCATTTTTTTGCGTTGACCTCTTTCAGCACGTCGATTTCGAGCATGCGGTCAGCCAGCATCTTCTTCAGCTTCGTGTTTTCGTTTTCCAGCGATTTGAGCCGTTTTGCGTCGTCGACATCCATGCCGCCGAACTTGCTCCGCCACTTGTAGAGCGTCGCCTGGCTCACACCGTGCTTCTTTGTAACCTCGGCGACTGAGCTCTTGTCAGTCTCGCGGAGGATCCGAACCATCTGCTCTTCGGTGAACTTGCTCTTGCGCATCGCGTCTCTCCTTGTCGCTTGGAGAGAGTCAACTTTCTAGCATCCCGCGGTCCAGTTTTCGGCAGGCACGTCA
>DATHOI010000965.1:0-8992 GCA_035485095.1 Polyangiaceae bacterium
CGGAGAAGCCGTTCGGGCCCGACGGTCCCAGCCACGTCGCATATGAGAATTGAATGCCGTGGAAGACGACGTTGTGCAGCGGACTCGTGGCCGTGCCGCCACCAGTGACGAGCGCTTCGAGGACGGGCGCCTCGACATCGAGCTTCGTTATGTCCTGGCCAGGTAGTGGGATGTAATAAAATTTCCCACTCGCGGTGTCCAAGTACCATTCGCCGGGTGTGTCGAGCAGCGCATAGGCGTTTTCCGCGCGCGTCGGCGGCTCCATGATGCCGGCGAATCCGACCAAGTCATTTCCGCGCTGCGTGGAGTTGTCCCAGCAGGGCTGCGCCATGTTGATCGTTCCGCCGGACACCGAGGCGACTGGGCAGCGGCCCTCGGTCCATTGGCCAAAACCGCCGACATAGACGAACTCGACTTCGGGTGGAGCGCCGCCGCTCGGATCCTTCCAGCTCGCCAGAGTCGCGGCAGAAGGAGCGGTCCCCGTGGCGCGGGTCGCGCGGACACCGTCGACGTAGAGCTGGCGTGTGGCGATCCTGGCTGGGCCTTGTGCCACCCAGGTGCTAGTCGAGCCCGAAAGCTGGGACCACCCGCTGATCTGCTTGGAGCCGACGACCGCCGGATGCGCCCCAGTGGCCGCGGTCCAGACGACGTTGTGGCCATTGCTGCCGGAATCGCTCGAATCGAGCATGAGCGGGCTCGACATGCGGTAGTAGCCGTCAGCGAGCGTGACGGTGAGGTCCGACGTCAGGTTGCTGTTCGAGCTTCGGACGAGCTGTTGCGCCTTCTGCAGAGTCTGAACGGGGCTCGCAGCGGTGCCGGGGTTGCTATCGTTGCCGGTTGGCGAGACGAAGATGTTGGCTCCGGCGGCACCTGCGGCCCCGCCTGCACCGGAGCTGCCGGCGCTCGAGCCGCTCGACCCGCCCGCGCTCATCGAACCGCCGCTGCTACTCCCGCTCGACGCGTTGCCGCCGCCCGAAGAGCTACCACCGGCGCTTCCGCCGCTCGAAGAGCCGGCTGCCCCGGAGCTGCCAGATGGACCGGCCGTGCTCGGTCCTCCGCTCCCTCCGCAAGCGCTCGCGAAGACGCAGATCGACAAAGAAGCACACAGCCAGCCAAGACGGGAGAGCATTCGGACACCTGCGGATGGTTAGGGATACGGTGAGTCGTAGACGCCAAACTCGGCGATGGCGGGGCTGCCTCGCGCCTGCGTGATGACCAGAGCAATGCTGCTCGCGGTGACCGCGCCAACTCGATGCAGCTTTCGCTCGCCGATCGCGGTGCCGCTTGCGATCGTGGTCCAAACGCCGTTCGACAGCGCCTCGACGTGATGTTGCGTGGCCCGCTCGCCGATCGCGATGGGCTCCTGGATGCTCACTAGGTTGAACGTGACATCCGACCCGAGGTCGACCTCGATTCGCGCGGTCGTCGTTCCTTCGCCCGCTGCGAAGAACGTCTCGGGGTTGCCGTCGACGGCCATGGCCGGCGCGAAGTCGGGTAAATTTTCGAAAGTCGAATCGGCGGACGCCGGCTGCCCTGCCGCGACGTTCGTCTGATAGATGGAGTGGAGCGCTGGGCCGTAAGCGTTCAGCTCGGTCACATCGGGGTCGGCAAGCAGCCCCTGCGTGTTGGGTGGGACGTTGAGACGGAGCAGGCTATTTCTGCCGACAGAGTCGTAGTAGAGGCCAATCAGCTGGCTCAACGTTTTGAGCTGCGTGTCTTCGGCGGCATGCCAAAACCAGCCGGGTCGAATCGAGTACACCGCCTCCGCCGGGTACCAGATGGGCGTCTGGCTGATTGCGGTCGGGATCACTTGGACGCTGGTTTGGTCGGTTAGGGGCTCACCCATCAGGGCATCTCCGGTGCTTCGAAGGTCGGCACCGACGACGGCGTCAATGCCTCCCACGTCCACCAGCGTGTGCGGCTGCAGAGTGTGCACGAGGCTGCGCACGGCGTTCCAATCGAACGCGGGTGCGGAAGCCGGATCATCCCAGAGCCAGAGCTCGTCGACCGTGCCATAGTTGGTCAGCAGCTCAGTGAGTTGGCACTCGAAGACCGAGTAGTAGGCTGCCGTTCCATAGCTTGGATCGTGGTGATCCAAGGGCGATAAGGCGAGCCCGACTCGGATGTTGGCCCCGTGCGCTGCGTCGACGAACTGGCGCACCACGTCACCTTGGCCGCCGAGCCATGGGCTCGCTGCCACCGAATAACTGGTGCATTTGCTCGGCCACAAGCAGAACCCGTCGAAGTGCTTGGCCGTCAGCATGGCTTGCCGGAAGCCCGCGCCCTGAAGCGTAGTCAGCCACTGCCGCGCGTCGAGCGCGGTGGGGTTGAAGAGGGTCGGGCTTGCTGTGCCGTCGCCTTCCTCTTGGTCCGTGAACGTATCCATCCCGAAGTGTAAGAACGCGGTGAGCTCCTGCGTTTGCCACGCGAGCTGGTCCGAGGACGGGATGGGCTGAACCGGCTTGGGAGTCGCGGGCGTCGGAGTAGTGCCGAGAACCTCTCGCGTCTTCTCGATGCACCCCGATGCGGCCAACGCGGCTGGTAACGGAAGCCATCGCAGCAGCAAACAGACGGTCATCAACTTTGCGCTGCTCCGGCAAGACAATGACCTCCACCCAGGAGAACGGCTCAGCCGGGCATGCTTTTGTGTTGGCATCCGTTCCTTGCCCTTGTCAGCGCAGCGCGACGCCGAGGCCGAGGCCGCCCCAGAGGCCCGTTGCCAAGACGTCGCGTCCTGCGTTTACCGTTCCGCGGACGCCAAGAATGTGCGCCCCTAGCGAAAGTGACAACACGGGGTGGACGTGTGCGCGCGGCCAGGCCGCGCATTCCAGCGCGAGCTCCGGCCCGCCCCACGCGCCCGCTTCGTGGTACCCGGTCGTCGCCGCGCCTGTCGCGACGCCGCTCAGCCAAGCGCCGCCGCCCCGCACGCCGACACTCACTCTGGGTTGAAGCCATGCGCCGCCGAAAGAAGCGCCGAGTGCGCTCGACACGCTGGCCAGGGTGAGCGCGACCGTCCCGGTAGGGCGCGACAATTCCGCATAGTCTGCCAATGCGTCGAAACGCACGAAGAGCAGCCGCGAGACCCAGACTTCGCCACGAGCACCGCCGCCGAGGACGAGATCGCGGCTCGCGAGCAGATGAGCATCGGCCACCGCCGCTAGCTCGACCGGCATAGGTGCGATCGCGGCGCGAGCCGCTTCGCGCGCGGCCACGGGAGCGAGCGGAGCGGCAGACGGTGCCTTCGGTTCCGGGTTGCTTTCCAGCTCCGACCAGCTTGCTGCGACCAGCTCGGCGATGGCCAGCGCGAGCAGACGTGCGCGCGCGTTCGGCGTCGCTAGGGAGAGCGCCACGGAACGCTCGAGCGATTTGCCCGTCGTCGGGTCGATGACGCGCAGATCCGCCTCCAGCGCGCCGCAGGTTGCCTGAACCTGAGTCGTCGCGCTGTCGGGCGTCGTCTCCACGAGCAGCGCGCGAAGCTCGATGGTTGCGATGCGTCGCGCCTCCCGGGCGAGAGCGTCCTCGCAACCGACGACCGTGATGGACACGCGTGGCTTCTCGTCGCGTGGCTGCGCGCCGGCGTGTGCTGCGAGCGTCGCGAGCGCAACGCCGACAGCGATGGTCGTCCTTGCCTTCAGTCGAGCCCGCCGAATCTCGCCACGGCCTTCGCCCGTCGACCGTTCGGATAGAGGGACTGGTACTCGCCGGCCAGCTCACGGCTGCGAGGTGTGTCGCCGGCACGCGCGGCCGCTTCGACTTCACGCGCCAGGGCATCTTCGGCGAGGGGGCCGCCAGCTTGACGCGCGCGCGCAAATGCGTCGATGGCCTCACGCGGACGACCGAGCTCGTCCAAAAGCACACGCCCCAGCGTGAACGCAGCAAGACTCGAGCGTGGGTCACTCGAGTGCGTGTGCACTACGCGCTCGAGATAAGGCACGGCCGCGGCAGGGTGACCGCTGAGCCGCGCCGCGTCGGCTGCGAGGAGAAGATCTGCCGTCTCGTCTCGCACTGCGCTCGGTCCCGCCTTCTTGAGAGCGCTGTGCGCTTCGTCGTAGCGCCCGTTCTCCGCCAAGACGCGCCACGATGACAGCGCCGGTTCGCTCGCTGGGTGGGGTGGTGATTCGCTCGCTGCCGCTGCCGAGACCACGCCAAACTCTTGCTCTTGACCCGCAGCGAGATCGGTATCCGCGCCGCGCGCGTGCACCCGCACCTTTCCCTCTTCGACAGCGACGTCTACCTGGTTGCCGGGCAGGTATCGGACCGTGAACGTCGTGCCGAGGTCTTCGACGGTGAGGTCACCGGCGACGACCACGAACGGATGGTCCGGATCATGCGGAGCAACGAAGCGCGCGCCGCCTGAACGAAGGACGAAGCCACGACCCGGGCGCTCCGGCATGGCTTCGAGGACCGTCTCCAGTGAGAGCCGCGTCACCTCGACACTCGCAGTGGCCGCGGCGGGCGGAGCGATCACGGAAGGGATTGTCGCCGTGGCGGTTGGAGTGTGCGTTCGGAGGCCGCGGAAAGCGTGCCAGCCTCCCGCGACTACAGCCAGCAGCGCCACTGACACTCCCACTCGAACGGCGACGCGCCGCCGCACCGCTCGACGCTCGATGGCCTCACGGGCCAAACGCTCACGCTCCGGTCCCCAGCGCGGCTCGATCTTCCGACCTAGCGGCTCCCACTTCCGTTCAGTCGTCACGGAACACCTCGTCGATCACGCTCTTGGCGGCGCTGACGCGCCGCTTGGCCGTGGAAAGACTGCAGCCACATGCGGCCGCCACCGCGTCCAGCGGTTCGCCTTCGAGATAGCGCAGCGTCCAGGCGAGTCGAAGCTCGGTCGGCAGTTGATTGAGAACCTCGTACAGACGAGCAAGCAACGCGTGCTGCTCCGCGGTCGCGCCGCGTGCTGGAACATCGACGCGCCGAGGCTCCGCATGAAAGAGCGCGCGGAAACGCCGCCGCAGTAGCTTGCGTCTCACGACGCGCGTCGTCACGGTTGCAAGCCATCCGCGCGCTTGGATGAAGTCCGGGATCTTCGAAATGCGCCGCGCGGCGATCCAGAACACGTCCTGCACGACATCATCCAACTCCGAGTCGCCGGAACCGAGCAAGCGAGCCGCCAGGCCGGCCACGTAGCCGGAATAGCGAGTGAAGAGCCGCTCGAAGGACATTTCTTGGCTGTCGTCCGCCGACAAGGGCGGCACGAGACGAAGGTGAGGCTGTAGCGACATCCACCCAGAAAATGACCGCTTCTGCCGAATTCGGCTCGTCATTTCATCCAAGATGATGAAACAGCCGTCCGCGACCGGCTTTGCCAACCGGCCGCGAGCCGCTCGGGTCGCCTAGCTACTCGAGAACGAGCGACGGTACGCGTGTGGGCTGGTCCCCAGAAAGCGCGTGAAACGCTCGCGCAAGACGGTCGAAGAGTGAAAGCCAACCGCCTCGGCCACGCGCTCGACGGAGAGGTCCGTCGTCTCGAGTAAACGTTGCGCTCGAGCGATCCTCGCGCGCGCGATCCAAGCGGCAGGAGTCGTGCCGACCTGCTCGCCGAAGCGGCGGCAAAAGGTTCGGGTGCTCATCGCGACGCGTCGCGCGAGGATTGGAAGCGCCAGACCCTGATTGAGGTTCTGCTCGATCCACTCCAAGAGCGATCCAATCAGGGTGCCCTGATCTGCGGGAGGCTGGTACGCAATGAACTGCGCTTGTCCTCCGGCTCGCTCGAGTGGCATCACCGCCGCGCGCGCGGCAAATGCCGCGATCTCCGCGCCGAGCTCACGGCGCACTAGGTGAAGGCAGAGGTCGAGACCTGCGGCGGCACCGGCGGACGTCAAAATCCGACCATTGTCGACATACAGCACGTCCGGATCGACCTTCACGAGTGGGTAGCGTTGCGCTAGCTCCCGAGCACTCATCCAATGCGTCGTCGCACGCAACCCATCGAGGACACCGGCAGAAGCCAACACGAAGGCGCCGGTGCAGATGGAGGCGACACAGGCGCCGCGCCGGACAGCTCGACGGATCGCGTTCTGGGCCTCGCTCGCGATCGGACGGTCGAGACGATCGATCCCGGGTACGATCACGGTGTCCGCGCGATCGAGCGAGGAGAGGCGCCACGGTACTTCGAAGCCGACATGCTCGGACCGGACTCGACGAGAGACGCTGCACACGCGTATCTCGTACGCGGGCTCTCCTTTGGCGTTTCGCACGCGGCCAAAGATTTCGCAGGGCGTCGCGAGGTCGCCCAGCACGACGCCCTCGAAAGCGAGGATCCCGACCAGATGACGCCGGCGTCGTGGTTCGGGACGCGTTGGCAAAAATCCTGCGGAACTTGTCTTTCTTGCCACTGGCCGATTCTGGCCGATCTCTTAGGATTTGGCCATGCATCGCGCATTCCCCGTAGACGCCGTCGAATACCTAGGCCCTGTCTTCGGGGCCATCGTGTTCATCACTGCCATGGCATTCGTGACGGAGCCCGCGCGCCAGCGCTTCAACGCCATGCTCGTCGGCGGCGCCATGGGTGCTTATCTCAGCGGTGGCTTGGGCCCGTGGGAGCTCGCGTTCGCCGCCTGCGGCTTCGTCGTCGCGTACCAGGGGCTGCGCTCATACCGCTTCATCGGCATCGCGTGCCTGATGCATTCCGCGTGGGATCTCGTGCATCATTTGTTCGGCAACGCCATTTGGCCGTTCATGCCCACGTCCTCGTTTGGATGCATGATCTTCGACGCTCTGATCGCCCTTTGGTTCTTCGGAGGCGCGCCGTCATTTTTTGACGTTGAACGCGAGGCCGTCGAACAGCGTCCGAGCTAGCTCGCTACGATTGGTGCGGCTCGCACGCCTGGATCGTCCATGGAGAGCAACCCCTACAGCGCGCTGCGCGGCAGTTCGTTCAAGAGCAGCCAGAACAGCCCCAGCGTCTTGGCCGCCGCGGCGAACTCCACGAAGTCGACGGGCTTTCGGACGTAGGCATTCGCGCCGAGCTCATAGCCTTGCAGAACGTCCTCGTCCTCCTTGGATGAGGTGAGGATCACGACTGGCAATAGCCGAGTCCGCTCGTCCGCACGGATGCGCCGGAGCACGTCGAGCCCGTCAATCTTAGGCAGCTTCAGATCGAGCAAGACCAGCGTGGGCAGCTCGTTCGGGTCGCGGTCGCTGTAGGCTCCAGTGGCGGCGAGAAAGTCGAGCGCGGCCGCGCCGTCGCGAGCCACGACCACATCATTGGCGATGCCGCATTCTTCGAGCGCCAGCACGGTCAATTTTTCGTCGCTCGAGTTGTCTTCGACGAGCAAAATTAGCTTTTTCATTACTTTGCCGCGTGTTCCTGGTTCGAGAAGCAGAAGAAGAACGTCGCGCCGAGACCGACCTCGCCCTCGGCCCAAACTCGCCCGCCGTGGCGGTGAACGATGCGTTGCACCGTTGCCAGACCGATGCCGGTGCCCGGAAACTCCTCCGCGGAGTGCAGCCGTTGGAACGCTCCGAAGAGCTTACTCGCGTAGGCCATATCGAAGCCGGCGCCGTTGTCACGCACGAAGAAGGCGCGTTCGCCGTCCTTCAGCAGCGCCCCGAATTCAATCACTGCTTCTGGCACACCGCTCGTGAATTTCCAGGCGTTACCGAGCAAATTCTCGAGCAGCGCCCGGCCGAGCACCGCGTCTACGTCCGCACTCAGCTGCTCCTCGATCAGGAAACGAACCGTGCGCTTCGGGTCACGCTTGGTCAGCTCGACGCAGACGGCGCGCACTAGCGCAGAAAGGTCCACCGTTTCTCGCTTCAATGCGTTGCGATTGATGCGTGACAGCGACAACAACGAGTCGATGAGCGCGCCCATGCGCTTGGAATTGAGCAGGATTTCTTGCAGCCAATCGAGGGCACGCGCGTCGAAGTCGTCCTTGTAACGGTTGACTAGCACTTGCGCAAAACCGTTCATGGCACGCAGTGGGGCGCGTAAATCATGGGCCACGGAGTAACTGAACGCTTCCAGCTCTCGACTGGCCGCCTCCGCGGTCTCCTTCGCGCGGGCAAGCTCTGCCTCGGCGCGCCGCCGATCGGTCACGTCACGCGCGACTTTGCAGATGCCGACGATCTGCCCAGCCGTGTCGCGAACGGGAGAAATGGTCACCGAGACATCGACAGTGCTGCCATCCTTTCGGCGACGAACGGTGTCAAATTGCCTGACCGCGCCGCCCTGACCCACGGCATGGAGCACAGCGGCCAGCTCGCTCACACGCTCCGCAGGAACCAGGACTGAAATGGATCTGCCCACGATCTCTCGAGCAGAGTAGCCAAACAGGCGATGAGCGCCCTCGTTCCAACTCGTGACGATGCCGTCCAGCGATTTGCCGATGATGGCGTCGTCCGTCGATTCGACGATCGCCGCCAAGCTTGCTCGTTGAACTTCCGCTCGCTTTCGCTCGCTGATGTCGCGAATCGCGCTCGAGATGAGCAAGCCGCCTTCGGTCTGGAGTGGACTCAGACTGACCTCGATCGGAAATTCATCGCCGCCTTTGCGTCGACCATAGAGCTCGCGACCCGCGCCCATGGGGCGAACCGTGCGCTCGAGATTGTAGCGGGTGCGATGTCCGGGGTGCGCGTCGCGATAGCGATCGGGCACGAGCATTTCTATGGGCTGCCCGACGAGCTCACTCTTTGCGTAGCCGAAGAGCGACTCGAGCTGGTCGTTCACCAACGTGATCACGCCGTCGCCGTTCACGATCACCGTCGCGTCCGGCGCCGACTGGAGCAGGGCTTGAAATGTCGCGTCCGCGGCGTGCTGCGCGTGCAGTTTCTCCAGTGCCGCTTGTGCCAGCTTGAGCTCGGTCAAATCGAGCACGAAGGAGATGGCCCGCGGTGTCTCGCCGTCGATTCGCGCCGAACCGATCAGGACCGGAACTCGTGTACCATCCTTGCGGACGTATTCCTTCTCACGCAGCGCTGCGACGCCGGTGCCGTCGAGCTGTGAGATGGCGCGCACATCCACATGCCGCCACTCAGGAGGAGT
>DATHOI010000966.1:0-3687 GCA_035485095.1 Polyangiaceae bacterium
GAGGCACAGATGCACACCGACCGGCAGCGCATGCTCACGCGCCAAAGCGAGCGCCTCATGGAACCAGGGACAAGGCACCAGAAAATTCGTCGCACGCACGATGCCCTGGCGCATTGCACGCAGGATGCCCGCGTTCACCGCGTGGCACATGCCAAAATCATCGCTGGTCACCAGCAAGCGTTTCATCGTCGTGCTAAATAGCTTAACACCACGGTTCACGGGAATGGTCCACCGCTCACGCAACGCACGCATCGGAACCGGCCTTGCGGTGTGCGGCATGGGTGCCCTGTGCCTTGGCTTCAAACGCAGCGCGCTCACCTTGTTTGCGGCGGGCATTCGCACGCTCGAGGTCGACTGGCGCAGTCGCCACCCAGAGTTTCACGGTGGCGCGGCGGAGCGCTTTCAGGCAGCGCTCGCCTTCTATCAGGAGACACACCAGAACCCGACCAATCGCCGCCTGCACGTGATCGGCATTCCGTTGATCCTCGGCGGTGCGCTGGGTCTCTTCGCTTCTCGCCCGTTCAGCCCGGTCTCGGGTTGGGTTTGGTTCGGATCGCTGGCCGCGTTCAGCGGCGGCTGGGCGCTCAATTTGGTGGGTCACGCCGTGCATGAACGGCGCGCGCCCGCGTTCAGCGAGGACGGCTTGTCGTTTCTGGCCGGTCCCGTTTGGGATCTGCAAGGGCTGATGCAGCGCTCCACGCGTGCCTAACGCCACAAGCCGCCAGCGACGTCGATAGAGATGTGGCAGGCGATGCACGGTAGCAAGCTGTGTCGCCAGCGCGCGGCGATGCCGAGCAGCAAGCCGTAGACGGCGATGCGCAGCGCAGCCCCCGGGCCTTGCTCGAGGTGAGCGACGCCGAATAACAGCGCTTGCAGCAGGACACCCAAAGCCGGCTGACGGGTGAACGCAGTCAGCTGAGTTTGCAAATAGCCGCGGTATACGACCTCCTCGCAGAAGCCAACGCTGAGCGCGACCAGCAGCCAAGTGAGGCGCTCGGTCCCCGTGCACGGTAGTAACGTCGAGAGCGCGGCGTTCCGCCCCACCGGAAACAGACGCGACCAACTGAGCTCGAGGCCGACGATGACCACGAAGCCGGCGAACGCGAGCGCGAGATCTGCACCTGCGCGACTCGTCGTACGCCAGCCTTCACCGAGCAGCGCGCGCAACGCATTGCGCCCGCGGAAAACCCGAACGCAGTACACGAAAAGCCCCCAATTCACGAGCAATATGGGCAAATACTGGGTCGAGATCCGCGAGCCCGGGGGGCCCGCGACAGCGTGCGGCGCGCCCGAATACTGCAGCAAGGTGCCGGTCAACGCGACCGCGAGCAGTAACGCGATCAGCGCGGCAGTGTGCCAACGCGGCGCGAGCGCGGCGGTCGTGCATTCGCCGCGGCTCGCTGGAGTGGGCTCGGAGATCAATGCTTGGCAAGCTCCTTGCTATGACTTGCGCTGAAACAGGACAACCCCCGTGAACTAGGCGCGTTCTCGAAGCAAAGGCAGATTGCCATGCTTCGCCTCGCACCACACGACAATCATCGAACCACAGGAGCAAAACCCATGTTGACCGAAGCCATCACCACTGCACCTCCCGTTCTGGCCGCCGGCTGGGCCTTCCTCTATCTGCTGTTCGGAGGCGGCTTCGGCGGCGCGCTCTTGATCTTCTTCGGTCTGAAGTTGATCGGTCGCTGAGTCCAGTTCGTGAGGGGGGCGTGGGCACTCCCGCACGTGCTCACGACCCCAACGCGGACTCTGGCAAATCAGCACAGCCGCTCGGTAGGCTTGCGGTTTTCGGAAGTCGTCTCAAGATCCGGCGATGCCGATAGCCGTCGTTACTGGAGCAAATCGCGGGCTCGGGCTCGAAACGGCCAGCGTGCTCGCGCGCAAGGGTTATCGCGTCTGGCTCACCGGGCGAGACGGCGCGCACGTCGAGCAAGCCGCCGCCGCGCTCCGGCAACGAGATCTAGACGCGCGGGCGGCCACGGTGGACGTGGCCGAGCCCTCGAGTGTCAGCGCGTTTGCAGAGCGCTTGGCGAACGAGCCTGCGATCGACGCGTTGGTGAACAACGCGGGCGCGTCGCTATCGGGCTTCAACGCGGAGGTCGCCCGCTCGACGCTCGAAAGCAACTACCGCGGCGCGGTGCGCATGACGGACGCGCTGTTCGAACAGCTCGCACCGAACGCGAACATCGTCATGGTGTCGAGCGGCATGGGAGAGTTGAGTCGCTTCTCGGCGGAGCTCGGAAAGCGGCTCTTGTCAGCCGCGTTGACTCGCCGCGACATCGAGACCATCGCAACCGAGTTTCTGGACGCCGTGGCGCATGGCAACCCGGGCGCCGCGGGTTTTCCGAGCAATGCGTACAGCGTATCGAAGGCGCTCATGAACGCGTTCACGCGCGTCCTCGCGCGCGAGCTCGGCGACACTGGGCGCCGCGTCAACGCGGTCTGTCCCGGCTGGGTGAAGACACGCATGGGCGGCAGCAGCGCGCCGCGCAGCCTGGAACAAGGCGCGAGCGGCATCGTCTGGGCAGCAACTCTCGGCCGAGGCGGCCCGAACGGCGGCTTCTTCCGTGATGCCAAAGCAATCGGTTGGTGAGCCTCGTCGCAGGGCGTTGCCATTCTGCAATGCACGCACACAATTCGCGCTCATTCGCGAATAAAAGTGCTGGACGCGTCGCGCCCCAGACGCGAGCCTTCCGCCGAATGACGAATCGCGGCCTGCTCGTTGGTGTGGCACTGCTGGGCGTTGCACTGGCAGGCTGTGGCAGCAGCGGCGCTGCGTTCACGACCCAATTTGCAAGTGGATACACCCCCGCGCCGCAGACCGTGTCCGTGCTGGGCGTGTATCAGGACGGGCGTATGTCGCTCGGTACGTGGGCGGATCTCGCGCCCCACCTGAGCCGCGCGCTCGGCTCCACGGCATGTCCAGCGGGCTACGACGCGCTCGTGTCTTCGAATCAAGATTTGGCCAACGCGATCGACGAATTCACGCGCGACGAAGGCCCCAACGCCGAGCTATTGAAGCAGCTTGCCCCCGCAGCTCACGGGGATTTGCTGCTGGTCGTGACGTTGTCCGGCAAGGTACCAAAGCCGCATCAGGACAACCCCGCGGACCACCCCTCACCCGGCACTCCGGGCATGGCCGCAGCGTCCAATTCCCGCAAGCACAGCCGAGGCGGTCGCGGCGCAGCGCAAGCCGGCCCGGCCGAAGACACGAACCACCTGGACGTTTCCGCCGCGCTCTTCTCGGTCGCGCAGAATCGACCGGTCGCGCTGATCAGCATGCAATACAGCGGGGAAAGCGTGGAGGACGCGCTGACACGCTTCAGTGCAGAGCTGTCGCGGGACATGCCGAGCCTGAAATGCGTCGGCTGGCACTGGGACGTGAACCTCGATCCGGCGCGCATTCACCCCAGCATCGCCGAATAGCGCTCGCCGTAACACGCGAGCACTCGCCGACTCGGACGAGTGCTCGCTTCAGCCCACGCTCGCTCGGGGCCGCTCCGCGTGTCTCAGCCCCAGTGGCCGTTCACCCAAACCTTGCCACGGCCGCGGCGCTCTTCCCAATGTCCCTGGACGTAACCAGCGCCGGCACGCGGCGGACGCTCGTAGTGACCGCGCTCCCAGACGTACGCACGACCGTCCCAGCGGTGCGCACCAACGACCCAAATGAAGCCCGGTTGCGGG
>DATHOI010000967.1:0-4134 GCA_035485095.1 Polyangiaceae bacterium
ACGAACGCACGGATGAAGTTCCGGTCATGCACGCGGCCGTGCCGATTGCGGTGAGTGCGGCGACCGTAGTCGCCGTGCAACCTGCGGCGCCCGCAGCGCCAATGTGTGACGACAACGTCGGCGCTCCGGAGGACTGCCCCGCGGTGGGGCCATCCGACGAGGGCGTGTGTAGCAACATCGCCGCCAAACGCTGCGCGGACTTCAAATCGACGTTCAAGCCGAGGGTCGCGCAGGCGGCGGTATCGTGTTTGCGTCAGCTGAAGGGCAATGAGCTGTGCGACCCGGCTCGCGTCAACCTGTGTGGCCACAGCGCGCTGATGGCGGCCTGTCCCGACCCCACGCCAGCACCGAGTGGGAATGCCGCCTCGACTGCTGGCGGCGTCACCGAACCGAGCTCTCCGGTCGCGCTCGCATGCGAGAATATCCTGAAAAGCTGCGCAAATCAGGCGCTCGGCCCAACGCTTTCAGACTGTCGCCAAACGCTGTCGGGCATGTCCGACTTCGGGCGCGCCAGCATGATCACGTGCCTGCAAACCCACTGCGGAGACAAGGGCTTGCTCGGCTGCGAAGGCGTGAAGGCGCCCTAAAAACGCGCGCTCTCTAAGCCCGACGAGCTACCGGCCACAGGCAAAGGAGCAGCGCCGCCATCTCCCAGCCGAGCAAGTCGGGCCGTGCAGCGAGCTCGATGGCCGCGTGTAGAGTCAGTGCCAGCAGCGGCGCCCAGCGCAGCGTCTTGGACCAGCAAAGCAAGATCGGCAGCGACAGCTCCGTCGTCACGATGACTCGTGCCAGCAACGCGCGACGCCACGCGTCGCGCAGCGCGAAGTCTGCGAATGGGCCAGAAATGATGCCACTTTCGTGAAAAAGTCCGAGCGTTCGCCCGTCCAGCCAATCCGGCCGAAGCTTGACGAACGCAGCCCAAAAATAAATCGAGCTAACAAACACGCGGAGCAACCAGGTCCCTGAATGCGGCGACCGCGGCGGCTCGGGTCGCACCGCGAGCTCCGCGCCTGCATCCGTCAGCGCGAGCAGCAGCGTGCCTTGAAACAACAGATGCAGCGTGGCGTTCAGCGCGAATGGGTACTGCGAGAGAACGACGTAGCCGCTCACGCCCGCGACCAAGCCGAAGAGCGTCGTTCGATAGCCGATCAAAAAACAGAGCGCCGCAACGGTTCGCACTATGCAGGCGGGCGCGACGAGCCACGCCGGCAATGCGCCGAGAACCGGTCGGCCGTGCCAGCCCGCGCTTGGCCAACCCAATAGCGGATAGGTGGCGAGCGTGAACGGAAGACGAAGCGGAGCCAGCAGCGGCGTCGTTCGGAACAGGAACAACGCGCCGAGCGCGATGCGACTCCAAGCCAGCGAACGCGCCTCGCTGTTCACTGGCAAAAGGCGGCCTCCGCGGGCCAGGCAATGAACGCGGTGTCGCACATCTCGTTTTCGGTGAGCGGCCCCGGAAACACATACTGCTCGCTGTCGTTTTGCCAGGTGCAATGGGTGTGAAACACGTCGCCCGCCGACGCATCCACCGCCAGCGGGTAGGTTTTCTGCGCGTGGAAATCCCAGGGCACGACGTCGATCAGCGGCTGCGTCCCGCCGGCGCTGCGCACGAGGTCGACGCTGATTTCTTTGCCGATCAGGTGCATGTGCGGCCACACCGACCACAAGTGCACGCTGCCACCGAGCGTGCAGATGCCCTCCGAATTCTCGGTGTGCTCAGGGCGGATGGCAGGAACGGGACTCAGATAGCCGAGCAGCGCCGCCAAGCGAGCGGGCGCGCTCGGTCCCTGGCACAACGTCACTCGCCCGTCCTCGACCGGGCCCGAGCCCACGTGCAGTGTGTGTGACTGGATGATGAAGCGCTGCGTGCCGGCGGGCAGCTGCAGCCCCGCATCCGCCGGCAAATCCAGATTGGTGCCACCCGGCGTCCAGACGTGCAACCCAACTGCGCCGGGCGGCATGCCGTCGCAGACCAGCGGTCCGTCAGGGTAGTCGCCCGGCACCGCGTACAGCGTTGCGTGATGGATCTGAAACGCGCTCGTCGCGCTGGGCGCTTGCCAATGCACGGCGCGAATCGTGCTCGTTGCGAAGGCTTGGGCATCGAAGCCAAAACACAAGTAAGCCTCGGCAACGTTACCCGTGTCGGGCACGAAGCGAAGCGTGGTCGGGTTCTCGCAGCTCAGCTCGGCTGCGCTAGCGGTCACGTTGTCTGGCGCAGGGGTTCCACAAGCGACGGTCAGCAGAACCAAGCAACCCCAGCAACTCTGCTTCGGGAGCTCATGCTTGGTTGAACGGCGCACGACGGGACCTCACTTCGTCGGAACGATGTAACAGCCGTTGCCCGCGCAACCGGAAGGTCCGCACGACTCCGAGTGCACGTCGGCCTGACAGGTCCCTTGCACACAGTGCGGGTTGGTGAAGTAGAGCAGCGTCTCCGAGTCGACACAGACGGAAGACGGCAAGGTGCAGACATCGTTGCTCTGCCCGGCTTCGCCCGAATCCGCAGGATTCATCGCGCAGGTGGCGAACGGTTGCCCGCCCACACCGGCATCCTGAAGGCTCGAGGTTCCGCCGCCGGAACCCCCCGTTGGCACGCTCAGCCCACCACACGCACCGTTGGCGCACGCCTCGCCCGGACACGCCATGGTGGCACCCTGCCATTGACAGGTTCCGGCGACACACGCTGGAGAGCTAAAGAACTCGAGAGTAAAGGCGTCACTACAGGTCGACGGTGGGAGGGGGCAGTCGCGGTCGACCGTCGCCGGGCTGCATTCAGTTGCAGCGGTCCCGCTTGCTCCACCCACCGCACCCGGTCCGCTCACCGAAACATTCCCCGACTCGTTGTGCGGGGAACAGCGAATCAGCAGCGAAGCGGCGAGCAGCGCGCCCAGGGAAAGAAGCGGTGCGTTGGCGCGCAGCGCTAAGAGTGCTCGCTTCACGGGGCCGTGGTCAGTCATTGTGTGGTTCGTCATGGCGATGCTTCGCGCTGAGCTAAGAGCAGTTGACTGTTGCCGTGTAGGGTACGGGCTGGTCATCCAGAGTCTTACGAATTTCGAGCATGACGGTCGCGCGCACTGGTTCCGGAACGGTCCGACACGCAAGCCCGGCCAAGCCCGGCAAGCTGCCGACGAATGCCGAGCCGACTGGCGATTGGCGAAAGTGCTCGGAGCCCATCAAATACGTGGCCGTCTCCGCATCAGCAAACTTCGCGAGCTCGGTCGGATTCACGACCCGCGTTCTGCCGAATTTGTCCGCCACTTGCAGCGACAGGCGAAACGTCTGACTTTTGGAAAACATGCTCCAAGCGAGCCAGCCTGAGCCGTCCCGCCAGGAATACGCGGGCAGCAGCACGGCGACCAGAACAGCGACAGCCGCGTGTAGTTTGGTCATTGGGCTCCCCAAGGCGCGCACAGTCGAGCATGGTTTTCGACTGCGAGCAAAAGCACGCGTGCCGTCGTCTAGAGAAAGCATCTTCACTAGGCGTAGCGCGCGCGAGGTACCAGCTGCGCTGGTCGCGCTACAGCGACCGAGCGCGCTGCGTGGCGATCCACGCCCGCGCTGGCGCCGAGTCGATCTGGACGTGGTCCAGCCCGGGAGCGATCACATTCTGAGCGTGTCGTCGACCAGCTCCGCAATCCGTGAGTGACGCAAGCAGCCGTGCCCAATTGGCAGCGGCTCGGGATACTCGAGCTCGATTTCCACGAGCCAAGCGCTCACGCAAACGTCGCGACCAAAAGTGCCACGCCACACGGCATCAATCTACGTTTGATTTGATTGGCGCGAGCGCAGCACAGTCAGCATGCTTGGCAAGCAGACAGCGAATCGCGAAACCGGAGACTTGTCATGAATCACCAAGATGCGCGGCGTGCGTTCCTTACGATCGCGGGTGCAGGAGCCCTACTGGCGGCGTGCCGCAAGGAGACGCAGGCCGAGCCGGAGCGCTCGGCGGCGCCTGGTGCTTCGAGCGCGGCTCCCGCTGACAGTGCACGAGACAGCAATCGGAGCGCGGATGTGAGCGCCACTGAAGACTTGATGCGCGAGCACGGCGTAATTCGGCGAATCCTGGTCGTCTATCGACAGTCGGCGAGCTCGCTGCGCGCGAACGCGGCGTCCGTGTCGCTCGCGGGCATTCAG
>DATHOI010000968.1:0-14081 GCA_035485095.1 Polyangiaceae bacterium
CTTACGCTCGCGCACAGTCGTCAACGAGCACAGCGCACTAGTTCGCTGGGGCTTGCGTTTTCTCGCTCTCGTCCCAAAGCAGCGGGTGACAGAGCGTTCGCCTCGAGCATCAGAGTCTGCACGCTGCGCTCCATAGGCAAACTCTCAATCGGTAACCATCGAATGATCAAGTAACTGCGGGCAATGGCGGAAGCAGTCAATGTCATGAGCGACGACCAGCCAGGCGGTAGAACGATCGGCAGCAGCGCGTTCCCAGAGCATCAGCCACAACGGCGGTGGAACGATCACCTCGGAGACTTCGCTGCCGCCCTCGGCGCGTTCTCCGCGACTCGTGCGAGGACAGTCCTCGTGTTGAGTTGGCTCCTCGCGGCCGCAAGCGTCCTGCTGATCGCGCGCCTTACGGTAGACGCTGGGTTCGCGGCGCTGCTCCCCGCCAACACCGAGTCCGTTCGCCACCTTCAAGCCCTGGAGCGCCGTCTTCGCGTCCCGGCCACCTATATGATTGGCGTGGAGGCTGCTAGTCCAGAACTTCGCGCTGCAGCAGCCGCGGACCTGTTGGCCCGGGCAGCCCACCTCGACCCCTCCCTTGTGTCGGGGGTGACGTCCGACGACCGGGCGGCTCGCGACTTTGCTTGGTCCCACCGTTGGCTGTTTGCTCCTCTGTCGGAGCTCGAGTCAGCTCGCGAGTTCCTGGAAACTAGGCTCGAACGGGCGAGCCCCTTCGACCTAGGTTTGAATGACTCTGACGAAACGGGCTCAGCGCCCGTCGATGCGCTGCGCAAGCGCCTGGACGATGCCAAGCGCGACGCCGAGGAACCCGGAACGTTCGTATCCAAGGACGGCCACTTACAGCTCGTTCTACTACGTACGACGTTCTCCGGGGGCGACGTCGACCGCGGGCGGGCGCTCACGGGCCTCCTCCGACAGGATGCGACGGAGATCGAGCGAGTACATCAGGGAGTCAAGATCGGTCTGGCCGGCGACGTCGTGACCACTCTGGCTGAGCACGACGCGCTGTTGCGCGGCATGCTGCTCTCGACGCTCGCGACGGTGGGTTTGGTACTGGGTGCACTATTTTTCTTCTATAGGTCGACACTCGCAGTGGGCGCTCTCGCCTGGGCGCTCAGCGTAGGTGTGCTCGCGACCTTTGCGCTTACCTATCTCACGATTGGTCATTTGAACGTCGCGAGCGCGTTTCTCTCGTCGATCGTGATCGGTAACGGTATCAATTCCGGCCTGGTGCTGCTCGCGCGCTACTCCGAGGAGCGGCACAAGGGACTCGGAGTCGCAGAAGCGCTCGATGTCGCAACGCGCGGCACGACCCCGGGAACGCTAGCGGCGGCGCTGACGGCGACGGTGGCTTACGGCTCCCTGGCGCTAACCTCATTTCGCGGCTTCCGCGACTTCGGGATCATCGGAGCCACCGGGATGGTCCTGTGCTGGCTGTCTGCTTATGTTGTCCTACCTGCCGGGCTCACCATTGCGGGCGAACGCATCCGGGGACGCAGCCCGGTCCGACTCGGCGAGCTTCTCGCGAGGATCACGCCCAGCCATCCGTGCACGGCAGCCGCTGGGCTTCTACTCCTGGGAGTGACGACCGCCGCTGCCATGCACTACATCACTGGCAGTCCCCTGGAGAACGATCTCAGAAACCTGAGATCGCATACGTCGGCGCTCGACGAAGCTTCTAGTTGGATGAGTAAGTTCGACCACGCCTTTGGACACGGGCTCGACGGCGGCTTCGCAATTGGCGTCGAGCGTCGATCCGAGGCATCGGTCGTCGCAGGGCGACTTCGGGCGGTGGATGTCGGCAAACCCGAGCGGGGCTGCCTATTCAGCTCGATTCACACGCTCGACGACAGGCTGCCGACGGACCAAGCAAGGAAGCTGACAGTGCTCAACGAGATCCGAGTGCTGCTCGATTCGCCGCTACTCAAGCGTCTCGGCGCCGACGAACAGCGACGTCTCGGCGAAATGCGGCCACCGAGCGAGCTCTCTCTGCTTGGCGACCAGGACGTCCCGCAGGAGCTTGCGTGGCCGTTCACGGAGCGCGACGGAGACCGCGGGCGCATCGTCCTCGCCAACACTGGCCTCGGCGTCGACAGCTGGCGTGTTTCATCACTGGTGTCCTTCGTTCGCATTGTCAGGCGTGTGGACCTCGGGCGCGATGTGGTCGTGGGCGGCTCGGCGTTCGTGTTTTCCGACATGCTGGAGGCCATGCAACGCGACGGACCGCGCGCCACACTTGCCGCGGTCATCGGCTCATTCCTAGTCGTTCTCGCTCTGTTTCGCGGTTCTCGCTATGCACGCGTTACGCTGGTGTGCGCGGCGCTGGGAACCACGAGTCTGCTCAGCTCGGCGTGGGCGCTTGGCATTAAGGTCAATTTCTTGGACTTCGTCGCGCTCCCGATCACCATTGGCATCGGCGTCGACTACGCGGTGAACATTGCCGCGCGCGCCCGTGAGATCGGCGGGCCAAACGCGGGAAGAGCGGCGCTGAGCAGCACCGGGCCCGTTGTCATCCTGTGCTCTTACACAACCATCGTTGGCTACGCTTCATTGCTCTTCTCGCGGAACCGGGGCATCCACAGTTTCGGGCTCTCGGCCATGATCGGGGAGCTCACTTGCTTGACCGCCGCAACAATACTTGCGCCTGCGCTTCTCGACGGGTCGCTCAGCGCCCGAAGGAAAGCCGAATGATCTCGCTTCGAAGAGGCACACCGCTGCGTGTGTGTATCGTTGCACCGTATGATTTGGCGGCACGCGGAGGCGTGAAGCACCACATCGTCGGCCTAGCGAGCGCGCTCAGAGCGCGAGGCGATTCCGTAGATATCCTCGGGCCAGCCAGTCAGCCCGTGCACGAAGAGGGTGTATTCACGACCGGCGGCATCATCTCGCTGGAGTCGAATGGGTCCGCCAACGAGATACCGATCTTCGCCTCGCCGCTCGAAACGCTGAGTTTCTTTCAGAGCCGGCCATTCGACGTGATTCACGTCCATGAGCCCTCCATTCCTTCGCTCGCCTATTGGGCCACTTGGCTCACCCCGGGCATTCCCAAGCTGTGCACCTTCCATGCTTACGCAGATGCGCCGCCTCTGCTCCTCCGAATCGGCCAGAAGTTCTTCGGTGCACTTCAGTTCCCCTTCTACGCGCGCGGCTTGGCAGTGTCCGAGGCGGCGGCGGAGTACGCCGCTCGAGCCTGGAAGCGCCCGCTTTCGGTCGTGCCCAACGGCGTGGACACCGACCTGTTCGCGCCGTCGACCGAAACCGGACGGGAGCAGCGCACAGTGCGCTTGTTGTTCGTCGGTCGACTGGGAGATACGCGAAAGGGTTGGAGGGTCATGCTGGATGCCTACCAGCGGCTCCTCGCGAACGGGGCCAATGTCACCCTGGACGTGGTGGGTGACTCCAGCGGGGTGCCGTCCCTGCCGTCCCTCCCTGGCCTTCGCGCTCACGGGCCGCTTGCGCTGTCGGAGCTCGTCGAACGCTACCGAGCATGCGATCTCTTTGTCGCACCTTCAATCAGCCAGGAGTCCTTTGGGATCGTGCTGCTCGAGGCGATGGCGACCGGACGCGCGATCGTATGCAGTGACATCCGAGGCTATCGCGAAGTTGCCAAGCCTGAGGGCGCAGCGTTCGTGCGACCGAACGACTCCACGCTGCTGGCTTCGACTATCGCGTCGCTCGCGCTCGACCCGTCTCGGCGCGTCGCGATGCAGATCTTCAATTTGGCGAGCGTTGGCGCGTATCGATGGCCAGTATTGGCCGAGCAAGTGCGCGAGCACTATCTGGCCGCAATCGCGTCCGCGCGGCACTCGGGCAGTCGTCCTCAGCGAGATCCTGCGCTCGAGGGTTCCTTTTCATTGTCGACGAGCAAGCGCCTAGCATCGACGAACCCAGCGAACAACACGGGGACGGTATGAAGGCCGTGATAGAGCAGCGCAAACGCGGTCGCGATCTCCACCTGAACACCGAGCAGCTTCAGAGCGAGCACCGAGCCGAGCTCGTGAGCCCCGACATTTCCCGGCGTGACGGGCACGGCGATCGCAAGGTTCGTGATCAACAGAACCATCAGCCCCGCAGTGAGTGTGGGAGCTGTTCCGACCGCATAGAGCACGATCTCGACGGTAGCGAGATCGAAGAGCCACGCGGCGAAAACGCAGGCCAGCGCGCTAGCCACCGGTCGTCCGAAGTCGAAAATGCGCAGTCCAGCGAAGAGCGGCAGTTTGCTCCACGTCGAGTGTCGGCGAACCAACGCGATCGCAAGGACCGCGACGATGGGCACGCCGGAGAGCGCGAGCAGCCACGGGCGAACCGACGCCGACAGAGACGGAACGAGCCAAGGCAAGGGCGCCGACAGCACGACCATTGCGCCCACATCTCCCAACTTCTCCAGACCCGCGACAGTCACCGTCACCGAGAGCGGCACGCCATGGCGACGCCGCAGAATCCAGATGCGGAACGCGTCGCCTGCACGCGCCGGGGCCAGGATAGAGCCCACGGCGGCGGCGACCGCATAACGGAGCAGCAGCCGAAACGGTACCGGGCTGAGCGCGGACAGGGCGAATCGCCAGAATGCGGCTTTCCACGCGAGACCTGCGAATGCAATCAACGCCACCACCACCAAGGCGATCGGGTTTGCTTGCCTCAGGATCCGGCCCATCTGCGCCACGTCGAGGTGACTTGTCGAAATGACAACGGCGATGCACAGGCCGACCGCGCAAATGATTTGCAGTGCGCGGCGCCTCCGCGGCACCGTGACTCCTTTCGAAGTGTATGTGCTCTCGTTGCTGATGGTCTCACATGGACGCAGGCACCAGATTCGTCAATGGCTACCGCAGCGCATCGAACGGAGCCTCGCGAGCCATGATTGATCGACGACCGCTACTGGTCCGGGTGCTTGCCATCACGGGGGCCGACGTTGCGCTGCTCGCGCTGTTCCTATTTTCGCTGGCAACGTTGATCCGCCTATATGGCGTGTCGTTCGTCTGGGCCGAGGGCCCCATCACGATCAGTGCCGCAATTGGTGTCGGGCTGATCGCCCTGCACTTTACGCTACGCCTGCCGCATCTGCTCCGTGATCGGCGAGGGGCGCTCAGAGAGCTGAGCGTTGGCGCTCGCGAGATCGCACGCGATTGGGCACCCTTCATCGGTCTGATGTGGGCCTTTGAAAGCCTTGAAACCTACACGGGGCGCATCCCGAAACCATCGGTTGATCGCTTCCTCTATGCGCTCGACCTACGGCTCTTCGGCGTCGAGCCCACCGTTTGGATTCACGCCTTTCATCACCCGTTACTCACTGACTGGATGGCGTTTGCTTACGGCAGCTACTTCGTGATGCCGATGATCATCGCCACTGCGTTGTCGCTTCGCCGCCGACGCGAAGACTTCCGCGAAATGTCTACCGCGGTGGTGATTCAACAAGGACTCGGCTTGATCCTGTGCTTGACCTTCCCTGCCGGCCCTCCGCGCTTTTACCGCCCGCTGCTCGACGGCCCATTCCAACCCGGCACGCTGTATTCTCATTTCGGTCTCTTCGAGTTCCAGCAAGGCGCGTTCGATGCGGCCGATCCGGCGCGCACGCGCTCGGCATTTCCGTCTCTGCACTGCGCGCTCGCGCTCGTCACTCTGCTGTATTCCTGGCGCTTCGGTAGCGCGCTCTTCCCGAGCCGGCCCCGGTTATTCTTTTGGATCTGCCTGCCAGTCGTCGTCTCGCTGTGGATGTCAACGATTTACCTACGTCACCATTGGACGGTCGATTGCGTCGCGGGGTTGGCGGTCGGTGGCGTGGCGCTCTTTGCCGCCAAATGGTTGAGGGCAGTGTGGCCTTCGGAGCGCAGTCCGTACGAGCAAGGCGTGAGCGCTTACAGCTCGGCCGGCCGCGGGTGATATTAGCAGACCGTTAGAGCGCGCTCGAACGGGTCTATTGGCCGGTGGACTGATGGTATCCGAGCCCGGACCAAGGGCCTCGTCATCGCGCCCATCGCCCAACTATCTGGCCATCACCGGCCGATGCGGGCGGTCAAGCCTCGGAAGTCCGTCACTTGGTGCGCTGCCGTCTCTGCGCGAGCCGGCGAGCCTCGGCGGAGCGTTGCTGTTTTTGCCACTCGCCTCGGCGGAGGCTGGCTTTCGCGCCACTTCGCTGGCGTGGTCTTCTCCCATGCTTGAAAGGCGCGGACAAACGAGTTGACCTCTTCGAAGCCGAGCACGAATGCGATCTCGCCAGTCCCGAGATCCGTGTTGGCGAGCAGTCGTCGTGCTGAGCGCCGTCGAACGTCATCGAGAACGTCCTGATAGGTCGTCCCGAGCTCACCGAGGCGGCGCTGCATCGTGCGTGCGCTCATTCCGAGGGACCTCGCCACGTTCGCGATGGCGGGACGGCATCCGCACATCGTTTCGTTCAGAGCCGAGCGTATGTCGTCGACGAGCGTGCCCGCATGACGGTCTTTCGCGACTGCCAATTCCAACTCGGGGAGGAGGACCGAGAGGAGCTGCGTATCGCAATTGATCATCGGCAGCGCAAGCGAGGCTTCGTCGAAGACCATGACATCGTGCGGCGAATCGAAGCGGAGCTCGCAGCGGAAGTGTTTGCCGAGGATCGCCTCGTTTGCCCGGCGCCTGGTCAGTTCAATCCGCTTCGGCCTGACGGGCTTCGCGGTTCCACGCTGCGCAAGTCCCAGGAGGAACGCAAAGAGCAGATCGGTTACCAGCGTGGGTGGGTCTTCCTCGGCGAGGAGCCACTCGAAGCGCAGTCGGGCCTCTCCGTCCTCGACGTCGATCCAAACCCGCTCGGGGCAGGCGAGACGTTTGTAGCGAGCGAGCTTGTGGAGCCCTTCGCCTAGAGTGGCGGAGTGCAGAGCTGCGACTATCGCTACGTCCTCATAGTCCGAGAGCGCCTCGACGCCGAGACGTAGTCCGAGATCGGCGTCAGCGCCGTTCTGCTCCACCGCTCGCCAAAGCGCGAAAAACTCCGCGGTGGTGCCCTGCGGTTTCGCGGTACGGAATCGAGAACGCGGGAGCTTCGCGCGACGAAGGACCTTATCCACGTCGACCGCGCGCGCTAGCCGGTCGAACAGCGCGAGTGGGATGGGCACGAGGTCAGCCATGGGGTCCCGGGAGGGCGTAGGGCGCGCCATTCTAACGTAAGACCCGCCTCGGGGCGAGCACCACGAGCTGCGGCCCATGCTCACTGTCCCCGGAACGAGATCTGGTCAGGGGGGAGCAATCCTTGCCACCGCAGCTGTACCGCGCGATGAAGAGTGCCCTGCCGATTGTGAAAAGTGCGTTTTACAATCTGGCACACGCTATGCGTCTGCGCATGCCAACACATGCGCCCACACGATTACTCGCAATCCCCGCGAATGTTCGAGAACGATGTACTCGACTTTTTCAGCCGCTGTCACCCGCTAGTCGTGCCCGTGCTTTACGTACCGGGCGTGCTGCTAGCCCTCGCGGCAAGCGCACGTCTCAGCCGGCTCAGCGTAGCATCGACGATTCTTCTGTTCACCGCCGGCACCCTAGCGTGGACGCTTGCGGAGTATTGGCTGCACCGCATCGTCTTTCACTTTCAAGGCGCGAGCGCGATGAGCAAGCGCCTCCACTTCCTTGCGCACGGCGTTCACCATCATTGGCCGCATGACAAATACCGCTTGGTCATGCCACCTGGGGTCAGCGTGCCCCTCTATTTCGGTTGCCTGTGCCTCTCTCTGGCCATGTTCGGAAGCGCTGGATGGGCCGTCCACGCGGGTTTCGTGTTCGGCTACGCGTACTACGATCTGACGCACTGGCGGCTCCACCACGGCAGACCTCGTACGGCATACGGTCGTCGCTTGCGTCGTCACCACTTGTTGCACCATTTCAAGGAGACCGACGCGCGCTTCGGTGTCTCGAATCTGGTTTGGGACAAGGTATTCGGCACGAGTGGCGAAGCGATTGCACCCGATACCAGGTCAGTCCGGTTCTCCAAGGGAGAGAGGCGATGAGACGCGCGCGCGTCGTTTTGACGGTCTGATCTGCGCTCTCGCCTTGCGCGCTCCTTCTCCCTCGTCTTCTATTGCGAATTGCTGATGAAACTCTATGTCGTTTCATCCCGCCCTTGCGTGGATGTGCGGCTCCCCCACGCCACCGCTGTGTTGGGTTGCTCGGGATGTTTTCTCGGTGAGCAGACCATCCCAGTCGCGCCAAACGAGCGCCTCGCGGAAAGCTGCGCCAAATACGGATCACGCGGCAGGGCGCTCGACGAATGCATCTTGCGACAAGCACGCGAGCCCAGCTCTGACCTTGCGTAAGGCGCGAAGCTCGAGCTGGCGGGCCCGCTCGCGAGACACCCCGAAGCGGCGCCCGATTTCTGCCAGACTCAACGCCTCTTCTCGGGCCGCCATCAGCCGTTGTTGCACGATGTATCGCTCTCGCCGGTCCAGATTCGACACCACGAGCGCCACTGCCTTCGATAGTCGCTCGCCGGTCTCAGCCGCGATGAGCCTCTCCTCGGCATCGTACGAAAGCGAGTCACGTCCGGAAAGTGGCGCTCTAGTTGCTCCCTCGGTCGTCGCGTCCCAGGGCACGTCGTGTGCTTCCATACGCTCGAGGAACGAGTGCAATTTTTCCGGAGTTACCGCCAGGCGTGCTGCGACTTGTTCGTTCACGTCGTCAGTTTCGCCACCTGCCCGGATGATCGCATCGCGAGTGCGTCGAACCCTCGCCAACGCTTTGGACTGCGTCCCGCTGGATACCAGGCTCCGCGAGCGCACCAAATACTGTGAAATGTAGGACCGTATCCAGTACACGGCGTAAGTAGCGAAGCGCGTGCCGCGGTCGGGGTCGAACTTGCTGAGCGCCTTCACCAACCCAAAGTTCCCTTCGGCGATCAGCTCATTCAGAGTCGCGGACGTATGATGCTTGTAGCGCCTCGCGGTCGCGTACACGTGTTGAAACTGTGCGCGCACGAGCAAGTCTCGCGCCGATTTGTCCCCGAACTTGACCCAACGCTGTGCCAAGTCGTGTTCTTGCTCAGGAGAAATGGTGACCCGGATCAAGTCACGGGTAGAGAGCCCTGCTTTCGTTCTTCCCATCATCTCGATCTCCTTGCTTAGCCCCTTTTTGCACGCGGCGTGCCGGATGCTGTGCGAGCCGATCCGAACGGAGTGAGCGGGCAGCCGTCAGGCAGCACGAGAGCGTCGCCTACAGCCGTTGCTCGACTGATCTGGTGGCTGGGATTCCAACGTTTCGACGCCGTAGGTGACCTGCATACCGAGTGCGCGCAGTTTGACGCGCATCGTTTGGCGCGAAATCCCGAGTAGGCGCGCTGCCTCGCGCCGATTGCCGCGAGTGCGGTCGAGAACCCGAGTGAACAGAATTCGGTCGACCTCATCGTGGGTTCGCGAATACAAGTCCCCGAACTCAGAAGACAGCTGATCGCCAATGAATGCCCCCAAAGCGACAGTCGCGTCTCCAACTCCTGCGCGCTCCGGCATGTCGACCCTCCAGCGAAGGTCGGGCAAAAAGGCGGGCAGCAAGACGTTCCCGCTAGCATGCAGGAGCGCTTGCTTGAGCACGCTCTGCAACTCGCGCACGTTGCCGGGCCAGTGGTATTGCTGGAGAAGATCCATGGCTTCGGGCGCGATGTCGCGCACCTCCCGCCCCAGTTCACAGCCAAAACGACGCAGATAGTAGCGCACTAGCCCAGGCAAATCCTCGCTGCGGTCACGCAGGGGCGGCAGATGGATCGTGAACACGCCGAGTCGGTAGTACAGATCGGATCGAAACCTTTCCTCGTTCGCGCGCTGACCGAGGTCGCGGTGCGTCGCAGCGATGATTCGCACGTCGGCGCGGATGGTTTCACTGCCGCCGACGCGCTCGAAGGTATGCTCCTGCAAAACGCGCAAGATCTTTGCTTGCAGAGCCAGCGGCATATCTCCGATTTCGTCGAGCAGAATCGTACCGCCGCTGCACTGTTCGAAGCGACCAATGCGGCGGCGGTCAGCACCCGTAAAAGCACCTTTCTCGTGACCGAACAGTTCGCTCTCCAGCAGGTTCTCGGGAATCGCGGCACAGTTGAGCGCAAAGAACGGCGTTTTGGCGCGGGAGCTATGCTGATAGATGGCCCGTGCCACGAGCTCTTTGCCGGTGCCGGACTCGCCCGTGATGAGCACTGTAACGTCTTGTGCGGCCACGCGACCGATGGCTTTGTAGATCTCGAGCATTGCCCGAGAGCTCCCGAACATGGCTCCGTCGTCGTCCCCGGCCACAGGCTCGTTCAGCACAACGCGCGAGCGCATGCGCTTCGCAACATCGAGCGCTTCGCCGACCACTCGCCGCAGCTCGCTGAGGTTCAACGGTTTCTGCAGGTAGTCGAAGGCACCTTGCTTCATCGCGTTGATGGCGGAGTCGGCGGTCTTGGAGACGGTGACGAAGATGATCGGAATTCGCGCATCGACCGCACGTATCGCCCGATACACCTCGAGTACGGAGCCGTCGGGTAAGCGTAGGTCGAGAAGGATCACGTCCGGAGGATCGTGCCGAACGAGCTCGACGCCGTCCGCTCCGCAGTGAGCGACTTCGAGGCGGTGCTCCGGTGCGACGAAGGCGCTCTTGAGCTGTTCCGCGATGATCTCCGGGTCGTCGTCAATCAGCAGAATATGCGCCATGTTGTGTCCCTGATGAACCTTGCGCTCAACCTCGGCGCTCGGCGTTCAATCTGAGCGGGTACGCTCAGTGGCACTTCATCGTCTGGGTGAATGAGAGCTACTCGCGCTTGGCGCTCCATAGCCGGGCTGCGTCGGGTTGGCGCCAAATGACGTGCCGCTTCTTTTTCCATCTTGTTCCTGCTCGGTTTTCCGCGCTGACTTGCTGGCGGTCGCCGAGGTTGAGCCGGCCAGCAACCTCAGCATGCTCGCGGTACGAGCCAGACGGGCGTCAAGAGCTGTCAAGATTCAGCACGTTACGTCGGGAAGCGCCTAGCCGTGTTCATCGTTGCTGAAGATTCACGTCTGCACGTGGCGTCGCTCGACGCTCTGTCTGCGCCGGAGCATGGAGTTTTGTTCCGCGCGCTGTGCACGGACGGCCTGCTCCTGATTGGTCAGGAGGACCAATTCTGACCACGTCAGACTCAGTACTTACCCGTCCTGTGGCGACTCGTCTGCCACCGGCGGCTGGAACGGAGCGGTGCAATGAGGGCAAGAAGCGGCTGCGATCATCGGCACGCGCTATGCACCGGTGAAAGTCAGCTTCGGCGAGCCCGCCCGAGTTGAGTTGAGTTGAGTTGATGTCTGCGATATCCGATCAATCGAAGGTCATGGTCGTCGCCATCGAGTACGGTGGCCAATGGTGTCCCAGCGTGCGACCCGAGGTGGGGATCGATCTCGTGATGGTCGTGCAGCTCGTTGGCGAAGAGCCGTTGGTGTTCGCTGGGCGCTTCATGCGGAAGGTCGTAAATCTCGTCGACCGCGGTGCCGAGATCGTTTCAGCCGCACTTGCGGTGGCCTCGGTGTTCGACGTGCGCCATCTGGAAGCGCGGTGCCTGATCGCGCGAACGGTACTGCGAACATTTCGCTCCGGTGCAAAAGGCCTGCTCCACTTGGTCGAGCCGCGCGACGCGACGCCCGACAGTCGTTCTCACTTGACGGCCATCGCGGAGGGATTGCTCGAGGGCGCAGCGGTCGGCTCCCAGATACGGGTTGGCCACGAAGTCTACCGCGCACCGGGCGCCACAACGGCCAGGATCGGCCGTTGACCGCACAACGCGTGCCTCGCTGCAGAGTCTTTGGCTGCTGAGTGACAAGAACATTTCCCCAGTGGGCACTGCAGCTCGTCCCGACGCGGTGCGCACGGTGCTGCCAAGAACTGTTCACACTGACCAGATCTCGACCCAGTCTCAGCGCAGTAAGGCTGTGGGTCGAAGTGCAAGTGCTCAGCCTTGTGTTCTTGCTCAGGCCCAGGGCCCGTTGCATGTCGAGTAAGTGCGCTGCTGGCACGGGCATTGCTGAGGTCGTCACTGAGCCTGCAGATCTCAGTGGTGACCATTCCCCGAAACCATGTTGTTCGACGCCACTCGACTTCGACACCGACGTCTTTTCCGCAAGCAGCGTAGTCGAGCCTCAAAGGAGCAAGGAAACGCTGGAGTTTCGGACCCATCCAAGTACTGAAGGAACGATCAAGATGACTCGATCGAAGGATTCGGGATCTGCGGACTATCTCGCTCGGCTGCGACAATACCCGCGGCTCTCTGGCGGACTCGAACACGAGAAAGTGCGCTCTCTGGCCGAACGTCTCGAACTTTGTGACGCGTCCTGGGATGCACAGACCGAAGATTGCCGCAGCGGGAGATTGATGGAGGTGGTCAAGTCGCTTTCCCCCAACCCAGAAGACGCTGTTCTGCGAGCAGAGGCGACGAGTCGGACCTCACTCGCAGTCTTGCGAGCATTGTCAACGCTCGACGTGCGCGAGCGCTACCTGGTCGAGCGACGCCTGATGGCCGACCTAGAAGAACAACTGTCTCTGGCCGAGATTGGTCGCCGCTTTTGCGTCTCGCGCGAGCGAGCTCGACAGATCGAAGCGCGCGCTATTCGCAGGCTGCGAGCGGCACTCGCTGGCTCCGGGGCAACGCGGAGTGGTTGGCGCCACCGTTGGCGGCTCGAGCAGGAGATGCGCTTTGGGTCGGGTCGGGGCAAGTGGCTACTCGCCCCAACAGCCCCCCTACTTCGCTGGGGAAGTATTTACGTCAATATATAGAAGCTCGTAGATGTCGCCGAGGGTATCGAGCGCCCAGAGTTGGCTCGGCCCAACAGCGTTGGGGCCGTAGCTATTGGGGCCCGGCATCACGCCAGCGTAGGCAATCTTCCAAAGCGGCGCGAGAGGCGTCCCCTCTATGAGGTTGCCCCAGTCTGAGCGAGCCACGCCGGTTGCTTGAGCCGCATCTGCTCCACCAAACCATTGAAACAGACCGCCATTTGCGACGACAAAGGAATCGGTGGCCGCCGTGACCGTCAACACCTTGCCCGTTGACCACTCAGGACTCTCGACTTGAACGAAGCCACCCGCCGTCAAACGATAGATGCGACCATTGGAAACAATCCAAGGGATCTGCGTGAGATTCGACCCAAAAACTTGGCTAAAAAGTACGACCTGTTGAGCAGTAACACCGAATGACGACCAGATCGGATTGCTCAGCGGTTGCGAGATGTCGGTCTCGTCCCATCCTGGCGTCAGCTTTCGCACGGATGAGTTTGCACAAGAGATTGCGAACAAACTCGCCTCGTCCCACGCAAGATCGCGCCCATCGGGTCGAAGTCCTGTGCCAGATGTGACGGCGAACTGGCCGTTACACGTCTGACCAGATCCTGCGTAGTCATAAGTAGTAATTCCGTACCATTGGCTGAACCAGTCGAACCAATTGTTTGCTGACATCGAGCTGGGCGCTGTTGACTTCCCCTCGGTGATCCAGAGTTCTCCTCTGCTGCCGTCGGTGCAAAAAACATCATTGTTCAGATTGACGGCAACATGAGCGCAATAGCCAGCGAGAGTGTGCCATTGCTCGCCTGTCTGATAGCAAACGCTGCCGCTGCAATTCGTCACGCTGGGCGTGCCGTACTCAACGACCCCATTGGTGTCGATAATCCACGGCATGTTGTTCGATGCGACGCCGATATCAGTTGCTTGCCCGGGTTGTTGGACCCAAGTCAGAGTCAGCGTGGCGTGCGCCTTTGGCGCGACCGATAGAACCGCCGCGATGGTCGCAGCCGATAGAACCCCGATTACCTTTGTCATGCGCATCCCTTTGCTGCCCCAGCCACCACCGACGCTTAGCTCCGATGCGCGTACTCCGTATAGGACGCGGTTGCAGCAGGGCCCAGTGGGTGAGCCGACCGGTCGCGAGCGTAGCGTGGCGGTTGCCGCCACCGTGGCGGGATTGTTTGAAGGGACGCTTCGGGCGCGCAATACAAACTCGGAGGCCGCGAGACCTCGAGCTTTCCATTCGTCGCACTCACATCGCTGTCGGGACGCCCCCTAGCGCGCGACTTGGAGTTCTAGACTCACGTCTTCGCGTACGGGTGCTCCTGAATTCGCAGTGCTGCACCGACGCG
>DATHOI010000969.1:0-4177 GCA_035485095.1 Polyangiaceae bacterium
CAAGTTACCGTTCGATTCGTCGCGCCTTCTCTCCACGATTTACCCTCGGAAGTGCTCTGCCGGGACCGGAGTTTCCGTCGAATTGCCGTCAAATTGTAAGGCGTTCGTCAGAGTCCCGCAAGGTTGCCGCGGGACAAAGAAGGACGCCGCCAAACGAAAGCGTCCACATGTAGCCAGATCTGCGGCACACCCCGCACTGAAACTAAGGCCCCAGCCGTCTTTTCGACGGGTTTGGGGCCAAGCGGCAGTCACGTCGCCTTCTTCTTGGGCTCGAAGATTTCGTCAATCAGGCCGTATTCCTTGGCCTGTGCACCGCCCATGTAAAAATCGCGCTCGATGTCCCGAGCGATGTCCTCACGATTTTTACCGGTCGCGCGTTGCAGAATGTCCGTAATTACGTCTTTGACGTGCCGGATCTCCCGCGCCTGAATCTCGATGTCGGTCGCCTGACCACGCGCGCCACCCAGCGGCTGGTGGATCATGATCCGGGAGTGGGGCAGTGCATAGCGGCGACCCTTGGTCCCGGCTCCGAGCAGCACGGCGCCCATACTGGCGGCTTGGCCCACGCAGATCGTGCTCACCGAGCAGCGCACGTACTGCATCGTGTCGTAGATCGCGAGGCCGGCGGTGACCACGCCACCGGGCGAATTCACGTACAGCTGGATGTCCTTGTCCCGGTCTTCGCTCTCTAGAAACAAGAACTGCGCGATGATGATGTTGGCGACATCGTCGTCCACCGCGCTGCCCAAGAACACGATGCGGTCCTTGAGGAGCCGGCTGAAGATGTCCCAGGTGCGCTCACCGCGGTGCGTCGTTTCGACGACGTGCGGATAAATGACGTTGTCACGAGGCGCATCTTTGTAGCGCTCGAGTACGTCGAGGGCTTGGGCACGGGTTTCGGGTCGCTTCGACATTCAATCCTCCTCGGCGTTGGACGGGGCTGGCAAGCTCGTGACGGAGATCAAGCTTCAGTGATCTTGGCCTTCGCCTCGATGATGTCCAGGACCTTGTTTTCCAAAATCATGCCAATGAGCATTTCACGCTTCCGCTGATCCCGATACTCGACCCGAAGTTTGGCCACGTTCTTCCCGGTTTGCTCGGCCAGCTCCTTCAAACCCTCTTCGAGCTCGGCATCCCCGATTTGGATGCCCTCCTTCTTGGCGATCTCGGCCATGAGCAGGCCGGCGCGCACTTTGACTTCGCTGTCCTGCTGAATCTGACTGCGCAGCTCGTCACCCACGCCGGTCGCCTTCTGGCCCTGGCTGCGCGCGCGCTGCAAGATCTCCTGCTCGGTGACGCGCATCTGGCGCTCCACGAGCGAGGGCGGGAGCGGTACCGGGTTGGCCTTGACCAAGGCCAAAACCAACTCTTCAGCGACCTTGTTGTCGGACTCCTCTTTCGAATGCTTCTCGAGAGTTCCGGTGATGTCCTTCTTCAAAGCCTCGAGGGTTTCGAAGTCGCCCACGTCCTTGGCGAACTCGTCGTCGGCTTCCGGCAGAACGCGCTCTTTGAGATCCTTCAGGGTGAGCGCGAAGACCGCGGTTTTGCCCGCTAATTTCGGATGCGGGTGCTGCGCCGGCATCTGCACGGTCGCCTCTGCCTGCTCGCCAACGCTCTTACCGATGAGGGCGGCCTCGATCTCCGGGATCAAGGTGCCAGCGCCGAGCTCGGCCTGGAAATCCGTCGCACCCGCGTCGTCGATTTTGACGCCGCCGGTCGAAAGCGTGAAATCGATGGTCGCCACGTCACCCTTCTGGGCGGGGCGGGCCGCCTTCGGCGGCTCCAACGTCGAGTGCGAACGACGCAGTTGGTCGAGGCGTTCGGTTACCTCACCGTCCTTCACCTCCACCTTGGGACGCTTCGCTTCCAGGCCGTCGTACGCCACGCTCTCGATGAACGGAAGAACTTCGACGCGCGCCTTGTACAGGAAGGGCTTGTCCTCCTCCAGCTTGCGCGGCTCGATCGCCGGGTCATTCACGGGCTGCAGCTTTTGATCGCTGATCGCCTGCGGATACGTCTCATCCACCAGGCGTTGCGCGACGTCTGCGGCGATGCGCGGACCGTACAAATGCGCCAGCACCTTGCGCGGCGCGCGGCCGGGTCGAAACCCGCTCACCCGCGCAGTTTTTGCCACCGATGTGTAGGCTTTCTCGACCTCGCTTTTGACGCGATCGGCGGCGACCTCTACATCGAACTCGACCAGTACGGGACTCAGCCGTTGAACGTTGACCTGCATCGTAAGAGGGCGTGACGTTACATGCGCCGGGATCTAGGTCAAGGAAGCTTTCGCCTTTATGCCCGTCGCTCATTCCCATCGCCGTTTGGGGGCCCCCGAGAAAGCCCAACAAAAGCAAAAACCCCGCGAGAGGCAGCTCGCGGGGTTTCCGGGATTCAGAGACAAGTCAGAAGCTAAGTAAAAACAATCCGAAGGCTTATTCGTCCTCGTCCTCTTGCTCGGCCTCCCACATCGCGGCCTCGAAGGGATCCATGTCGAATTCCAGGGTTTCACCCGTGGATTCGATTTCGTCGACGGACCAGCCGATGCGCATATCTGGGCGCACCAGGTCGCGCTCGAGCTCGGCAAAAGTGCTGTAGTCTTTGGGGGCGGCCATGGTTAGTTGTCTCCTAGGGGTTCGAAGTTGGGGCCCGCCGTGCTTGCACAGCGGGGTAAAGCTGTCGGACTTCAGCGCTCGGTCCTCGGGTGGGAGGCAGCCAGAACCCCGCCTGCAGGATCCGCTCGCGCGCTCGACAGCGGCGGACCTCGGCCCCGACGGCTCCCATGCTCAGCGCGAGCTGCATGCGGGCTGCCAGGTCGGTATTGCGGGTTTTTGGTTTGTTACTCACCTTTGACTACTCACACCTACATCTCCACACACAGTACGCTACGTTCAGCGCTCCTCCAAAAAAACGCGGCCCGCGCAGGATATTTCGATAAGAGGCACACTGCCGAGGCAAGCTGCCCGGCGGCTTCCCTCCCCTCACGCATCCATGACTCAGCGCCAGCAGATCATCGCCATCGCTAACCAAAAGGGTGGCGTCGGTAAGACCACGACGGCCGTGAACCTGGCGGCGAGCCTCGCGGCCGCCGAGCGTCCGACGCTGCTCGTCGATCTCGATCCGCAAGGCAACGCGTCGAGCGGCGTTGGTTTCCCCGCGGGTACCGTGGAACGCACGATCTACGACGCGCTGATCGGCAACGCGACGCTGAGTGAGGTCATCGTCAAGACGGGCATCCCGACGCTCGACCTCGCGCCGGCCACCCAAGACCTCACCGCCGTCGAGTACGAGCTGTTCGCGGAGCAACGTGGCACGCACCTGCGCGCCATCTTGCGCGGTGAAGCCGTCGCCAAATACGACTACATCATCATCGACTCACCGCCGTCGCTCGGCGTCTTGACGTTGAACGTGCTCGTCGCCGCGCACCGCGTGATCGTGCCCTTGCAGCCCGAATACTATGCGCTGGAAGGCATCACGTACCTGATGGCCACGATCGATCGCGTGCGCGCATCGATGAATCCGGACCTGGCGGTGGAAGGCATCGTGCTCACGATGTGGGATCCGCGAAACCGCCTCGCGCACCAAGTCGCCGACGAGGTGAACAAACATTTTCGAGTGTTCAAATCGATCATTCCGCGCAACGTCCGGCTCAGTGAGGCTCCGTCACACGGTTTGCCCGCGCTACTTTATGATGTCGGGAGCAAGGGCGCGCAGGGCTACCTCAGCTTGGCGCGCGAGCTGATCGAAGGGCCGCCCGGATGAGTGAACCGCCCAAGAAACCGTTCCGCGGTCTCGGGCGCGGGCTCGACGCATTGATGCCAGCGCGCGTGCCGGCCACGCCCGAGCGCCCGGCAGCTGCGACTGCCGCCTACGACGGCAACGTCTTTAGTTGTCCGCTCGACAAAATCGTGCCGCAAAAGGGCCAACCCCGGCAGCACTTCGACAACGATCGCATCGAAGAGCTAGCGCAGTCTTTGCGTACGCACGGCCTGCTCGAGCCGCTGATCGTGCGCCGACGCCCCGGCGCGGACGACTTCGAGATCATCGCAGGTGAGCGCAGGTGGCGCGCGGCGCAACGCGCGAATTTGCGCGAGGTGCTGGTCGTCGTCCACGACGTCTCGGCCAAGGACGCGTACGAGCTCGCGCTGATTGAAAATGTTCAGCGTGAAGATCTCGACGC